>DAOVNE010000102.1 GCA_030630395.1 Candidatus Eiseniibacteriota bacterium | reverse complement strand
CGGGTGTGGCCGATCTCCGGCGCGAGGTGGCGCAGGCAAGTCTGCGTGACGGCAGACGGACGATCCTGTTCATAGACGAGGTTCACAGATTCAACAAGGCCCAGCAGGATGTTCTCCTCGCTCCACTGGAGGACGACCTGGTCGTGATGATAGGGGCAACGGTTGAGAATCCGTTCTTCTACCTGAACCAGGCCCTGCTGTCACGGGTTCAGGTGTTCGAGCTTGTGCCGCTCTCTGAGGACGAGATACGGGTGGTTCTCAATCGGGCGCTCGAGGACCGCGAGCGGGGTCTCGGCGAATACTCGGTGGAGATGGCGGACGACGCGCTCGAGCACCTCGTTGTGAATTCGCTAGGTGATGCCCGGAAGGCCCTGAGCGCGCTGGAACTGGCTGTGCTCAGCACGGCGCCGGACAGAAACGGCGTCATAAGGGTGACCGGGGACGTGGCCATCGAGTGTCTGAGAACGCGGGTGGCGAGGTACGACCGCGATGGCGATTCGCACTATGACATCGCATCGGCCTTCATCAAGAGCATAAGGGGCTCGCAGCCGGACGCGGCCCTTCACTGGATGGCGAGAATGATCGCGGGAGGCGAGGATCCTCGGTTCATCGCGAGGCGGCTCGTCATCTCCGCGGCGGAGGATATCGGTCTCGCGGATCCGGCTGCCCTCGGGATAGCCGTGTCGGCAGCGAGAGCCGCTGAGATGCTGGGCTTACCTGAAGCGGCATATCCTCTGGCGGAAGCCGTTATCTACCTGGCGACCGCGCCGAAGAGCAGGACGTGTGCCGCGGCGCTTGCGGCGGCAACGGGGGACGTGGAAGAGGGGCATGTCTCCGCCGTCCCGGAACACCTCAAGAGTGCGGGTTACCGGGGAGCGGAGAAGCTCGGGCGCGGAGAGGGATACACGATGCCCGCGTCAGAGGCGGATGGTAGGAAGCAAGTGTACATGGATTTCGACCGGGTCTACTACCGGCCCGGAGAGACAGGGTATGAGAGGGAGGTCCAGGAGCGTCTCGCATTGTGGGACGGGGTTCGGCCTCAAGATCTGTCCGACGACGGGCAGGACTGAGGCATGAGGACCCACTTCCTGTGACCGCAATTACGATAGAGCGGAGGGGTAAGAGATAATGAATCCAATGGTGACAGCGGTTGCCACGTTCGTGGCAGGAGCCCTTGTTTTTCTCACTGGGTGGTTTGCGCGCAAGCTCGTCGACCGGGGAAAGGTCGTGAGTGCTGAGGAACTCGCCGAGAAGATCGTTCGCGAGGCTCAGCGCGAGGCCGAGACACAGAAGAAGGCCGCCATCCTCGAGGCGAAGGACGAGTGGTACAAGGCCAAAGCGAAGTTCGAAGAAGAGACGGCCCAGACCAAGGCCGAGCAGGAGAAGCTCCATCGCCAGATGGAGAAGCGCGAAGGAAATCTGAACAGGAAGAACGAGTTCGTCGAGAAGAAAGAGAGCGAGATTGAGCAGCGGGAAACGGTGGTCTCCGAGAAGGAAAGCGCCATCGAGCAACGATCCGAAAAGCTCTCGGGACTGATAGAGGAACAGAATGAGCGGCTTGAGCGAATCGCGGGGATGAACCGTGACGATGCCAAGAAACTCCTGATAAAGAACATGGAGAGTGACGCGCGGCTCGAGGCGGCTCGGTTGATCAAGAACATAAGAGACGACGCCAGACATCAGGGCGAGAAGGCTGCGAAGGAGATTCTCACGCTGGCCATACAGCGATGTGCGGCGGACCATGTCGTGGAGTCGACGGTCTCCGTCGTCAATCTCCCGAGCGATGAGATGAAGGGTCGCATCATCGGTCGTGAGGGACGCAATATCAGGGCCTTCGAGACAGCGACGGGCATAGATGTAATCGTTGACGACACACCGGAGGCGGTGATCCTGTCCGGCTTCGATCCTGTTCGTCGCGAGGTTGCCCGCATCGCTCTCGAGAAGCTGATCACCGACGGACGCATCCATCCCGGGCGTATCGAGGAGGTCGTCGAGAAGGTCGCCAAGGAACTCGATGTGCAGATCGTGGAGTTCGGTGAGGAGGCTGCGCTCGACGTCGGCATTCACGACCTCAAGCCGGAGATGGTGAAGCTCCTTGGACGCCTGAGGTACCGTACGAGCTATGGGCAGAACGTGCTGCAGCACTCGAAGGAAGTGGCCTATCTCTGCAGCCTCATGGCCGGCGAACTCGGTTTCGATGTGGCCACTGCCAAGAGAGCAGGGCTCCTTCATGACATCGGCAAGGCCGTCGATCAGTCCATGGAAGGAACACACGCAGCACTCGGTGCAGAGCTCGCTCATCGCTATGGGGAGGACGACATCGTTGTGAATGCGATCGAGTCGCATCACGAAGATGTCGAGCCGACGTCGACCATAGCCGTTCTCGTTCAGGCCGGAGACGCCATATCGGGCGCGAGGCCCGGAGCGAGGCGCGAGACTCTGGAGACCTACATCAAGCGGCTCGAAAAGCTCGAGCAGATCGCAGACTCCTTCCCGGGTGTTGAGAAGTCGTTCGCGATCCAGGCCGGCCGCGAAATCAGGATAATGGTGCAGCACAAGAAGATCGACGATGCACGCGCTGAGGTTCTCGCATCGGCGGTTGCCAGGAAGATCGAGGCCGAGCTCAAGTACCCGGGGCAGATCAAGGTCGTTGTCCTGAGGGAGATGCGAGCGGTCAACTACGCCAAGTAGTCTCGGGAGAGGAACTGGATCTTGAGGATTCTGTTCGCAGGTGATGTTATCGGCAAGCCCGGTCGAGTCGCCTTGATGGCCCTTCTGCCCGAACTCGTGCGTGAGCACGGAGTGGATTTCACGATCGTGAACGGGGAGAACGCGGCCGGAGGAATCGGGATCACCGAGAAGACGGCCGCTGACATCTTCAAGGCGGGCGCCGATGTCATCACAGGCGGAAACCACACGTGGCACAAGCGCGACGCCATTCCGTTTCTGGAGGCCGAGGATCGGGTCCTGAGGCCCGCCAACTACCCACCGGGAGTGCCCGGTCGAGGGTACGGCCTGTTCGAGACGCGTGGAGGAATCCCAGTGGGTGTCGTGAACCTGCAGGGGCGCATCTTCATGCAGGGCATCGACTGCCCGTTCCGTGTCGGATCAGAGCTTGTGGACAGACTCAGACGCGATGCTCCGGTTGTCGTGGTCGACATACATGCTGAGGCAACAGCAGAGAAGCTGGCGCTTGGATGGCATCTGGCCCGGCGGGCCACGGCCGTACTCGGCACGCACACTCACGTCCAGACAGCGGATGAGCGAATCCTCGAGGGGCACACTGCCTACATCACTGATGTAGGGATGACGGGCCCCGTGGATTCCGTCATAGGCGTGAGGAAGGAACTCTCGATCGCCCGGTTCCTGACGCAGATCCCACAGCGGTTCGAGGTCGCCGGTGGGGATGTGGAGCTGAACGCGGTGGTGATCGACGCCGATGAGGCCACTGGGGCCGCACGCGAGATCAAGCGTATCGTCGCACGCTACTAAGACCATACTCATGCGGTGCCGCACGGCGCCGGCGGGGGGGCTATTGGAGACGAGGGTCCTCAAGGGAAAGCCAGTTGCCGCTCTGATACGTGAAGAGGTGAGCACGGCCTCGGCGGCGCTCAGAGACCGTGGCGTTGTTCCCACGCTCGCCATAATGCAGGTTGGGGACGACCCGTCCTCAAAGATCTACTCGTCGAGCATCCAGAAGGCCGGAGGCAAGCTCGGGGTTGACGTCATTCTGTCCACGCTTCCCGCCTCGAGTTCGGTACCGGACGTGACCGAGCGGATCGCGGCGCTTGGGACCGACCCCTCCATTCACGGCATCATTGTTTTGGAGCCTCTTCCTCAGGGGATTCCGAGCGACGTTCTGGAGGAGATACCGCCTGCGAAGGACGTCGACGGAGCCACGGCGCTGAGTCTGGGACTCATCGTCGCCGGACGGCCCGCCTACGCGCCGTGTACGGCACAGGCGGTGGTGGAGATGCTCGTTCGGTCCGGAATCGAGATCAGTGGCCGGCACGTTGTCATCGTCGGCCGGAGCCCTGTAGTCGGCCGCCCCCTTGCGAACATGCTTCTGAGAAAGGCCGACAACGCGAATGCGACCGTCACGGTCTGCCATACGCGGACGCGTGATCTCTCGGCTCATACGGTGACTGCGGATATCCTGGTCGCAGCGATGGGAGTCCCCGAGGCGATCCGTGGAGAGATGCTGGCGAATGGAGTCGTCGTCATCGATGTGGGAGTGAACCGCATCGACGATCCATCGTCGGAGCGAGGATACAGAGTCGTCGGAGATGTGGCGTACGACGAGGCGCTCGGTATCGCCGCCGCCATTACCCCTGTTCCCGGCGGCGTTGGAACTCTCACAACGTCCCTTCTGCTCCTGAATACCATTGACGCGGCGACCAAGGCCGGTGTCAGAGCCCCCTAGAGGTTCCCCGTTATGGAGATGGGTTTGGATGATCGGCAGGAGAACAGGATTCTCACCGTAAGTCAGGTGACGGTGATGGTGAAGTCCGTGCTCGAATCGTCTCTCACCCTCTTCTGGGTGGAAGGCGAGATATCCAACTTCGTTCACCACAGCTCCGGGCACATGTACTTCACTCTTAAAGACGCGGGCAGTCAGCTCTCGTCCATCATGTTCAAGTACAAGAACGCGAGATTGTCCTTCGTTCCTGAAAACGGGATGAAGGTCGTTGCCTGGGGTGGCATCAAGGTCTACGAGCCCGCCGGCAGATACCAGTTGTATGTCGAGGAGATGAGGCCGGCAGGGATCGGTGCGCTCGCGGCCGCCTATGAGAAGCTGAAGCGCAAGCTTGAGGATGAGGGGCTCTTCGACAGTGCGAGCAGGAAGCCGCTGCCGGAGTTTCCGCGGACCGTGGCTATCATCACATCTCCGACCGGCGCCGCCGTGCGAGATGTGATCCGCGTCGTTCGCGCGCGGTATCCGCTGACACGTCTGGTCGTTGTGCCCACTCGTGTTCAGGGCGCTGATGCCGTTCCTGAGATCGTTGCGGCCATCGAGGCCGTTGACACGTGGGGTGAAGCAGACGTGATCATCGTCGGGAGGGGAGGGGGGTCGCTCGAGGACCTCTGGGCCTTCAACGACGAATCGGTCGCGCGCGCCATCTTCGCGTCGAGGACGCCGATCATATCGGCCGTCGGGCACGAGGTGGACTTCACGATCAGCGATTTCGTGGCGGACGCGCGTGCGGCAACGCCCTCTCACGCTGGAGAGATGGTGGTTCGTGATCGCGCCGATCTCATGCGCGAGATCGAGCGATTCCGGGTTAGGCTTGTAGCTGGCTCTGAGTCCACGATGGAGAGGCTCTCAGAGAGGTTGAGGTTGCTTGAGACCGCCTATGGGTTCAGACTCCCGACGGCTCTCGTTGAGCGGCTGTCGCAGAGCGTTGACGATCTGGCGAGACGCGTGCAGGCGGCTCAAGCTGTTTGCCTGGAGCGCGCGAGAGGAAGGCTCGATCATCTGAGGACCGGTCTCAGATTGTCGGATCCGACGCGCATAATGGCGCGAGGCTACGCTGCGGTAGGGGTGTTGCCGTCGCTTGAGCCCGTACGCTCCGTGGACGATGTCCAGACCGGTGCGGGTGTGAGGGTGACGTTGGTTGATGGTTGTTTTGACGGTACAGTGGGTGAGGGGACACGGAGGCGGGGGAGGGAAGATTGAGCAAGACGAAACCGATCTTTGAGAACGAGCTTGAACGGCTCGAGAAGCTCGTGGATAGACTGGAGAACGGAGAACTCGGACTCGAGGAGTCGCTCAAGGCGTTCGAGGAGGGGACGAAGCTCGCGAAGTCCCTCACGAAGATTCTGGACGAGGCACAGATGAGAGTGCAGAAGCTGAGTGGCGATGGGCAGGGCGAGTTCCATCTGGATGACTTCGGAGATGAT
>DAOVNE010000316.1 GCA_030630395.1 Candidatus Eiseniibacteriota bacterium | reverse complement strand
TTCTCCATTGTCGTGGCGATGCCGAAGAAGGAGTAGGTCTCGACCGAGTGTTCCACGGAATCGCCGTCGATGATCGAGATCGTGATGTTGTGCGCGTTATTCGCGATGCCCTGGTAGCGTGCGCGGACTCTGGCATCCTCGGAGAAATCCACATCATAGATATGGAACGGAAGCTCGTAGTCGTCAACGAGCGGGGGGGTGACGGTACCGCTGGTCCAGTGGTAGAAGTCCACCACATCGCTTCCTGGAACACTCGTGAAGAGGATGTCCTCCTCGAACTTCACCGTCTCGCGGAAGCTCGTGGGCGGTGTGAGCCCCGTCCAGCCGTGCCATGCGCTGCGCGTGTCCATGCGCTCAGCCAGCTCCTCACCCCAACCGAACCAGTAGACGTTCTCATCAGTGTAGCGGTCCTCATAGCCGACCGGCATGTGCTGCTCTTCGAAGCTCTGCGCGTAGAAGAGAAGGTAGTCCGAGCCGTCGAAGAATCCGTTCTCGTCCTCATCAAAGACGAGGATGGGCGTCGGGGTCTCGACAAACGGATTGCCCGCGTCCTCGTCGTAGGAGCGCTGGTAGATCGCTATCTCATCCGTCCCCAGGGTGCCGGGCAGGCCCTCTGCTGACAGATCGGAGAAGCTCAATCTAGTGATGCCTCTCTCGTCGATGGTCACTTTGTAGGCCTCGTGCTCCTGACGCATTTCAGCACGCTTCCACGCGCGTACGGGCTCCGGACGAAGCCTCCACTCCTGCGCTCCCTCGTAGTTGAGAATGGTGCCTGCGTAGAGCTGCTCCCACTCGGGTTCGTACGCGTGAACATCCGTCAGCCCCGCGGGACGGCCGCGGCCGCGGAACTTCAGCCGAACAGTGATGCTTCTGTGGAGAGTGAGCCGACCCGTCGAGGGTGAGTACTGGAATGGATGAAGAAGGATCTGGATGACTCGCTGGTGTCTCAGTGTGGTGTCAAACCCCAGGCTCGCGACAGCAGAAGGATGCGTCCGACCGCCTCGGTAGTAGTCCCGATCGATCTCGTAGTCCTCGACAGCGAAGGTGAACGTGTCCTGCTCCACAAACCGTCCGGTCGGCGCCGGCTCGATCTGGAGAACTCCAAGCTCCTCGCTCTCGAACGAGAGAACGTCGAGCGACACCTCGGCCCCGAAAGGAACGCCGAGGAGAACACCCCGCATCGGGAGAGCGGGAAGCCCCGCCTCGGTCGTGTGCTCGAGACCGCCTGCTACCACCCTGACAAACGTCTCGCCACCATGGACCACATCCTCGAGGGTGTAGTCGTTGGTGGCGAGCTCTATCACAATCTCCGTGTCGCTCTCCTCGAGGACACGGATCTCGTTCGCGCCGGCAGTGCCCGTTACGAGCGCTGCGAACAACGTAGCTGCCAGGAACACTGTCGAGGAAACCGTCCGCAACATGCTGCGCACCCCCTCACCGTCCCGGGCCCCTCGCGCTTGAGCGGAAAACCAAGCCCTCGCTCCGTTTCCGCTAGTGCGTCACCTCCGCAAGATACCGTGCGAAGTTGAAGTCCGGGCTATTCTCTGAATCGTGGCACTGAAGGCACGTTGCGACCGTGACTCTCCCGTAGGAGCCATCTCGACTATGCTCCGCACCGATACCGTGACACGACTCGCACTGAACGCCGCGAAGGTGGGCCGGAACCTCCCTCGATCCATCGTCGGGAAGGTCCTTCTGGCCGGTCGTGTGACAGCTCAAGCACTCGGGATTCGTGGACTGAAGACCCTTCTCAAGCGTCTCGAAGGCAGACGCGTGCGCCGTCGTCTGCCAATGGTCATACTTGTCCTGATGGCAACGGTTGCACGACTGGCTGACACCGATGCACTCCTCCTTGTAGAGTTCCGCAGCCGCGGCATTCCGGGCGTCTCGCCTGAACCGCCTCTCGGCAGCCTGGTCCGCAGCCCGACGCTTCGACGCCGCCTCGACCATCAGCTTGTGCTCCTTGAGCACGAGCGCCATCGCCGCATCGGCGGGGACCTTGTTGTCCAGCACAACGGCCCGCCCCGAATAGGACTCATATGCCCCGTCGGCATCGAAACTCAACCTGTAGTCGCACATGACCTGGCCCTTGTAGCCGGGCTGCATCATGAGCGTCTCTCCGACCTCGTAGGGCTGCGCGGCGTACGCATTGTGATTGCCCACGACCATGATGTCTATGCCCTCGACCTCGCTGGCGATATCCTTCGAGCGAGTCAGACCGGAGTGGCTCAGAACGACCACGAAATCGACCTGTTCCCTGATCTCCGGAATGTACTTCCTGAGAGCCTCTATAGGATCGCCTACGACAGCACCGTGGCTTTCCAGATCGGTGTCGATCGTGATCTTAAGATCCGGGCTCAGAACACCAGTGATGCCGAACTTGATCCCACCCCTCTCAACCACCACGTACGGATCCACGAGCAGATCGCCGGTTGCCTCGTCCCGCACGTTCGCCGACACGGCTGTGAGTCCTGCCTCTGCGATGCGATCGAGATAGTAGGCTCCACCCGTATAGAGGTCGACCACACCGATCGTCGTTGCGTCACAGCCGATCTGTGCCATGCCGCGAAGATTCGCGTTGTCGACCATAACACGCTCGAAGCTCTTGCGCGTGAGCGAGCCGCCACCGTCGAGAATCAGGTGGTGCTGTGCCTCGCTTGCAGTCTGATTGATATAGCCGGCCCTCCGGACCAGCCCGCCTTT
>DAOVNE010000242.1 GCA_030630395.1 Candidatus Eiseniibacteriota bacterium | reverse complement strand
TGATGTCGAACCAGACACCGTCGTCGAGATAGAGGACGGCGAGAACGTAGTCGTCCCACTGGTCGAGCATCTCGACACGCATCTTCATGCCGCCACGTTCTGCCGCTCTCTTGACGGGCTCAGGCCATGCGATTGACCAGAGTTCCCGCTTCTCGACGAGGTGCTTGCCGACAATAGTGACACCCTGCTTCGGTGACACCTCGAAACTGTCGCTCGCGTGCGCCGATGTTACGCCTGGGCCATACGCGACGACCAACACCATCACAATGAGCACACCTATGTTGGTGAGAAGTGTACGGCCGATGATGTCCACCCAGACCACGGCGCGAGTACGTCTCATTCTACCCCCTCCTTGCGCGTGGTTCGTCAGCCGTTGATATTGTTCCACCGATATCGAACTCGCGTTCCTCCAGTATCTTCTTTCCGTCCAGATAGACCGTCGGTCGGACGATCATGAAGCCCCACGACAACGTGGCCTCGTTCTCCCCGCCGATCAGTCTGTTGTCACCGATCCAGAGCGCGGCGTCACCGTACGACTTACTGTCCCAGACAGTGTAGCCGATCGGATTCCGAACCTCTGGATTGGCTCCGATTTCAAAACCACCGACCTTCCCGCTATCACCGCTACTCTCAGACAACACGAGAGAGAGAAGCTCCTCGTTCTCGCCGGCCGTCGCGGAGATGATCTCACCATCTCTGAACTCGATGCGGATGTCGCGGATCGCGACGCCGAAGTAGTCGGTCATCTCCGAGTGCATCGTGCCGTTCGCCGTCCCTGCGACAGGAGCGACGATCACCTTCCCGGCAGGAAGGTGTCCCCAACCTCGCCCGCGCCCCACTTCCCAATCGGAGATGATGCCGTCGTCGAGGAATATCTCGCGCCCCTCGACAAGGAACGTGAGATCGCCACCACCCGGTGACGTCATCCTGACTTCGCGGCTCTCGCCTATCAGATCTCCCAACACACGGCAGCGCTCCGCGAGTGCGTGATAGTCGACGTCGAGGGCAGTCCACCAGGCATCGTGGAGATGCCTGTAGTCCAACCCCATGACCTCGGCCTTTTCGGGAGTGGGATACCCCATATAGATGACACGCTTCCCTGCATCGATGAGCGCGCGACAGATCGGATTCTCCAGTGGGTACCCCGGGACTCCGGCATACAGATGCTCCATGCCGCTGGCGACGAGTTCCTTCATGAACTCAAGACGCTTCGAGCCGTGGAGCTGCTGGTCGATCGTCCCGCTCTCTTCTCCCGGGTAGTGGATCGGCTCCTCGATCACGATGACGGCCGCCAGGTCGTCCTTCCACTTCAGAATAAACCTGTTGTCCGAACAGTCCGAGAATGCCACGAGGCAGTGTGCCCCCAGCGATTCGAGCGCTTTGCTCAGAGGCTCAATGATGCTGCGATGAACAAACTCGCCTTTGATCAGTACGACATCGTCGACCTTGATCTGAAGGCAATCTCGCGCGACCTTGACCGCGATCTCGTCCTGGTCAACCTCGAGGATCTGCTTCCGCCTCCAATCGAGCATGCTCTCGGAGATCATCCGCCGGACATCACCCGCGAGTCCGGCGTGCTCCCCAATGCCGCGTGCCACGTAGAAGTTCCGGGCAACCGCCCGGTAGTATTTCTCAAGCACGCCGCCCTTCTCGACCTTCGCCACTATCTGTACGAGCCCGGCTTTCTCAAGCTCCTTCACATGATAGTGAACGCGGCCGCGCGTCCCACCGATCCAGTCGGCTACCTGCTTGGCCGTACCTGGGCGTTCGATCAGTAGCGTGAGAATGCGAACCCTCTCCGGGTTGGAGAGGGCCTTGATCTGGCCTTGCTTCTCTACGACAGTGAGATCGCGCTCCGGCGATCTCTCGTCAACTGGCTGTCTCTGAAGGCCATCCTGCTCCACTTCGGGGCATCCTCTCGTAAGCGGGAGCACGGTGTCGTGCGGGGCGAGCCCGGGCTTGTAGATTCCTCCCTGGGGGCGGGCGGCAAGCCCGGGACGCCTAGTCCAGTGACATAGTCCAGTCCAACTTTCCAGCGCAATACTACCACTCCCCGTAAATCGTGTCAAGATAATTCCTGACCCCTCGTCAGAAGCCGGGAAGTGAGATGCTCTCTGGGCGCTAAGACCGCGCTTGGTGGCCCTTTCCGCTTGACACCCGGCGTAGACGGTCAATATGATTTCGGAACGCTCGAACGTTCCGACCGAGAATCGTTATTCCCACCGACCGATGGATCAAGAGGCCCACTGACTGGAGTGACAATGACCACGATCACCGATGTATTCGCGCGAGAGATCCTCGACTCACGAGGAAACCCCACGGTAGAGGTAGACGTACTGCTGGATTCCGGCATCCTGGGGAGAGCGGCCGTCCCGTCGGGCGCGTCGACCGGTACACACGAGGCCGTCGAACTCAGGGACGGTGACCAGAGTCGCTATCTCGGGAAGGGTGTCCTCAAGGCAGTGCAGAACGTCAACGAGATCATCGCCCCGGAGATCGTGGGCTTCGATGCCGACGAGCAGATTGCGATCGACGAGACGCTTCTCGCTCTCGACGGAACAGATAACAAGGCGACTCTCGGCGCCAACGCCATGCTCGGCGTCTCGATGGCCTGTGCCAGAGCAGCGGCGGACGTGCTCGAGGTACCTCTCTACCGCCACATCGGCGGCATCAGCGCGTGCCTCCTCCCCGTTCCGATGATGAACGTTCTTAACGGCGGCAAGCACGCAGACAACAACGTGGACATCCAGGAATTCATGATAGTCCCGGCGGGTGCTGATAACTTCGCCGAAGCGCTCAGAGCGGGCACTGAGGTCTTCCACGCACTCAAGGCCGTTCTGAAGAAGAAGGGGCTCTCCGTATCAGTCGGTGACGAGGGCGGATTCGCCCCGAATCTCGGCTCGAATGAAGAGGCCATCGAGGTCATCGTAGAGGCCATCGGAAACGCCGGATACGCACCGGGCGACGACGTCTTCATCGCGCTCGACGCCGCCGCCAGCGAGTTCATGAAGGACGGGAAGTACGTCCTTGCGGCCGAGGGCGCCACGAAGTCGAGCGATGAGATGATCGAGTTCTACGAGATGCTCGTCGGCAAGCACCCAATCATCTCGATCGAGGACGGGCTCGGCGAGGACGATTGGGAGGGCTGGGCGAAG
This sequence comes from Candidatus Eiseniibacteriota bacterium, assembly GCA_030630395.1. GTDB lineage: Bacteria > Joyebacterota > Joyebacteria > Joyebacterales > Joyebacteraceae > Joyebacterum. The sequence goes on along the minus strand of DAOVNE010000242.1, from coordinate 374 downwards.
ATGACCGAGCGCCTGGGCGACAAGATTCAGATAGTCGGAGATGACATCTTCGTCACGAACCCTGAGCGGCTATCTCGCGGGATTGAGGAAGGCACTGCCAACTCGATTCTCATCAAGCTCAATCAGATAGGAACGATAACCGAGACGCTCGACACGGTGGAGATTGCGCACCGAAACGGATTCACGAGCGTCATCTCGCACCGCTCGGGCGAGACAGAGGACACGATGATCGCCGACTTCGCCGTCGCCGTGAACGCCGGACAGATAAAGACCGGTTCCGCATCGAGAACCGATCGCCTCTGCAAGTACAACCAGCTCCTGCGCATTGAGGAGGAGCTTGGCGACACGGCCCAGTTCCCGGGCAAGGCAGTCTA
>DAOVNE010000079.1 GCA_030630395.1 Candidatus Eiseniibacteriota bacterium | reverse complement strand
TTCGGCTTCGATGAGGTCGCCATCGTTCCGGGGCGGGTCACCGTCAACCCGATGGAGACGGATACGACCTGGCGACTCCGGGACATGGAGTTCACGGTGCCGATCCTTGCTGCTGCAATGGACGGTGTCGTCGACACGGCGATGGCCGTGGAGATGTCAAAGCTGGGGGGCATCGGAGTTCTCAACCTCGAGGGTGTCCAGACGCGGTATGAGAATCCCGAGGAGATCTTAAGCAGGATAGCCGGCGCCACACCGGAGGAGGTCACCAGCCACGTCCAGGAGCTCTACAAGCCGGAGATCCAGGATGAACTCGTAGGGAAGCGCGTCGAGGAGATCAAGTCGCGGGGGGCCATCGCGGCCGTTTCGGCGAGCCCCACGCGGGCCGCACGGTTCGGACGCCTGGCCGAGGAGGCCGGAGCGGACATCTTCGTGGTCCAGACGACCGTTGCTACGATCGACCACATCTCCTCTACCTACCCGACTCTTGACTTCCAAGCGTTCATAGACTCGATGTCGATACCGGTGATCGTCGGCAACTGCGTCACCTACGACGTCGCACTCGACCTGATGGAGGCCGGGGCTGACGCGGTGCTCGTAGGCGTCGGACCGGGGGCCGCCTGCACGACAAGAGGGGTGCTCGGATTGGGCGTCCCGCAGGTCACGGCCACCGTCGATGCCGCAGCTGCGCGCGACTTCTACCAGAAGAGAACCGGACGGCTCGTGCCCGTCATCACGGACGGCGGCATGGACACCGGCGGCGATGTCTGCAAGGCGTTCGCCTGTGGAGCCGATGCGGTCATGATAGGCTCTGCGATGGCCAGGGCAGAGGAAGCACCGGGACAGGGGTATCACTGGGGGATGTCGACACCACACGGAGACCTTCCCAGAGGCGCCCGAGTCAAGACCGGAACGAGCGGCACACTCAAGGAGATCCTCCTGGGACCCGCCCGGACCGACGACGGCACCCAGAACTTCCTGGGAGCCATCAAGACCTGCATGGGCTCAGTCGGCGCCAAGAACATCTTCGAACTGCAGCACGCCGAACTGATCATTGCTCCCTCCATCCGCTCTGAAGGCAAGCTGATGCAGCGCGCGCAGGGCGTTGGGATGTGGAGGTAGCCGGACAGATTCGCGGAGGGTGAACCATGGCTCTTAGGGCAACCACGCCCGTGAAGAGCGAGAGGCACAAGTCCGTGGAGACCGGTCACGTGCGCGTGGCCATCCTGGATTTCGGCTCTCAGTACACGCATCTCATTGCACGTCGGATAAGAGAGCTCGGCGTCTTCTCCGAGGTCCTGAGATACGACACACCGCCGGCGGAGATAGCCGTGAACACCGGGGCCATTGTGCTGTCGGGTGGACCGTCGAGCATCTATGCGGCGGACGCACCGAGGCCCGATCCCGGCGTCTTCGAACTGGGCATCCCCGTGCTCGGCATCTGCTACGGAATGCAGGCGATGGCGCAGGCCCTCGGCGGAGGGGTCTCTCCGAGTAAGACCCGCGAATACGGACCGATGGGATTCGCTCCGAATACGGTTCACCCTCTCTTCGACGGCCTCGAGGAGACCCTTCAGGTCTGGATGAGCCACGGCGATGAAGTGGCGGAGCCGCCACCGGGGTTCGACGTCCTCGGGAGAAGCTCCGATGGCAAGATAGCAGCGATCGGCTCGGACGAACGACGCGCGTACGGTCTCCAGTTTCATCCCGAGGTCATTCACACCGAGGGCGGTGGTCGCCTGCTCGAGAACTTCGTCCGGCGAGTGAGCGGGATCAAGGGAGACTGGACGACGAGGGCGTTCGTGGATGAGACGATCGAGGATATAAGAAACATCGTGGGAGACTCGCGCGTAGTATGCGCCCTCTCGGGCGGAGTCGATTCGTCCGTGATGTCCGTCCTCATCCACAAAGCGATCGGCGACCGGTTGGTCCCGATCTTTGTGGACAACGGGGTGCTGAGAAAAGGCGAGGAACTCGATGTCATACAGAGGCTCAAGGAGAAGCTCGGCATCGGCATTGATGTCGTGGACGCAGCCGACCGTTTCCTTGCTGCCCTCTCCGGCGTGACAGACCCCGAGCGCAAGAGGAAGATCATCGGCCACGAGTTCATACGGATCTTCGAGGAGGAAGCCCGCAAGCTCGGGGACATTCGTTTCCTCGCGCAGGGCACGCTCTACCCGGATGTCATCGAGAGCGTCTCCGTGAAGGGGCCGTCGGCCACCATAAAGAGCCACCACAACGTGGGAGGTCTCCCTGAACAGATGGACCTCGAGCTCATCGAGCCGTTGAGAACACTCTTCAAGGATGAGGTGCGAAAGGTAGGCGCGGAGCTTGGGATCGATGCCGATATCCTGGGCAGGCACCCCTTCCCGGGACCCGGGCTGGCCATCCGCATCCTCGGAGAAGTGACGAAGGATCGGGTGGCGATACTGCAGGATGCGGACGCCATCGCGCTCGACGAGATACGACGAGCCGGTCTGTATGACGACATATGGCAGGCGTTCGTGGTCCTCCTGCCGGTGAGAACCGTGGGCGTGATGGGGGACGAGCGAACCTACGAGCACGTCGTCTCGGTGAGGGCCGTGCACTCGCTGGACGGAATGACGGCGCACTGGTTCCGGATGCCCTATGAAGTGCTGGAGCGGATATCGGCGCGCATTATCAACGAGGTACGCGGGGTCAATCGGGTCTGCTACGACATAAGCTCGAAGCCCCCGTCGACGATAGAGTGGGAATAAGGAGTTCGGAAACGTGATCGACAGATACACATATCCGGAGATGGCGGAGATCTGGAGCGATGACGCCAGACTCGCACTCTGGGTGAAGATCGAGATAGAGGTCGTGCGGGCATGGGTCGAACTCGGTCGCGTGCCCGAGAGCGCTCTGGCCGTGATTGAGAGCAAAGCCGCCCTGGACATCGAACGCATGAAGGAGATCGAGGAGGCGACACACCACGATGTGATCGCATTCCTCACGGCGCTCGGGGAGAGCATCGGACCGGAGGCACGCTACGTCCACCTCGGAATGACCTCCTCGGACATCCTCGATACCGCGACGGGAGCGCAGATCGCGCGCGCGGGGCGCCTGCTTCTCGATGAGCTTGACGGCCTTGTCGATCTCGTCAAGGCCCTCGCCATCGAGCACGAGAAGACTCCGATCGTCGGCCGGACACACGGCGTGCACGCGGAGCCGATGAGCCTGGGTCTCAAGTTCGCGTACTGGTGGGACGAGCTGGGGCGCGCGGGCGACATGCTCGCCGTCGCCGTCGGCGCCGCGGCGGTGGGAAAGGTTTCGGGAGCGGTCGGCACCTACGCCAACCTCGACCCACGCATCGAAGGGCGCGTCTGCGAAGAGCTTGGCATCCATCCGGCCGAGATATCGAATCAGATAGTCTCACGCGACAGACACGCGCGCTACCTGTCTGCCCTGGCCACACTCGGAAGCGTGATCGCTCGACAGGCTCTGGAGATACGCCTCCTCGCACGCACCGAGACCGGCGAGATACTGGAGGGCTTCGGGAAGAAGCAGAAGGGCTCGTCCGCAATGCCGCACAAGCGGAACCCCATCAAGTGTGAGCAGATGTGCGGGCTCGCCCGCCTCCTGAGAGCGAACGCCGCGGCGGGCATGGAGAACATCGAGCTGTGGCACGAACGCGACATCTCGCACTCGTCGGTGGAGCGGATCATCCTGCCGGACAGCTCGATCATCGCACACTATATGGTGAAGCGATTCGCGGGCATCGTGAGTGGGCTCGATATCAGGCCGGATGCGATGCTCCGGAACCTTGAATCCTCACGCGGTCTGTTCGCATCGGGTACGGTCCTTACGCTCTTGGTCGAGGCCGGTCTGTCGCGTGACGATGCATACGAGGTAGTCCAGTCCGCGGCCATGGCCGCCAGGACAGCTGACACTCCGTTCCGCGATGAGATCGGGAAGAGTGAGCGCGTTCTTGAGCTTCTCGGTGAGAAGACACTCGACGATGCGCTTGGTCTTGAGCGTCATATGGACGGTACGAGAGCAGTGTTCGAACGACTGGGGTTTTTCAAGAGAGGATGAGAAGTGCGGGCTGTGCTAGTGATCGAATGAACGGCGTAACACGGCTGAAGGAGCGAAAAGCATGAGGAAGACGAAACCGTTGTACGAGGGAAAGGCGAAGATCCTGTGGGAGACTGATTCTCCGGGGCGCATGGTCCAGGAGTTCAAGGACGATGCCACAGCATTCAACGGCGTCAAGCACGAGATCATCAGCGGGAAAGGCGTGCTGAACAACCGGATCTCATCTCACTTCTTCACGCTTCTGAATGAGGCCGGCGTCACGACTCACTTCGTGGAAAAGCTGAGTGACAGCGAGATGCTCGTCGATCGTCTGGAGATGCTTCCGATCGAGGTCGTGGTGAGAAACGTCGCCGCGGGCTCAATGGTGAAGCGTCTGGGCATCGAGGCAGGACGTAGATTCGATCCGCCGATCGTCGAGTACTATCTCAAGGACGACGGTCTCAACGATCCCATTCTCTCGGAGGAGCACGTTACCGCCCTGGGCCTTGCTACGCATGAGCTCCTGGCCGAGATCAGGACGGCCGCGATCAAGGTGAACGATATCCTCACCGATTTTCTTGATGAGCGCGGAATCCGCCTGGTCGACTTCAAGCTCGAGTTCGGACTCAAGGACGGATGTCTCGTGCTCGGTGATGAGATCTCGCCGGACACCTGCAGATTCCACGACAAGACGAGCGACCGCATCATGGACAAGGATAGATTCCGTCAGGATCTTGGCGGGTTCATTGAGGCATACAATGAAGTTCTCGATCGGGTCTCTTCCTAAAGGCAGGAAACGTGTTTCATGATGAGTGCGGCATATTCGGTGTGTCCGGGAATGTCGATGCCGCAAGGCTGACATACCTGGGCCTCTACTCCCTTCAGCACAGAGGGCAGGAGAGTGCGGGGATCGTTACATGGAACGGCGAGACGGCGTTCCAGCATCGCGCCATGGGACTCGTGAGCACTGTCTTCGACGAGGAAGTGCTGGACAAACTGCCCGGCAGCCTGGCCATCGGCCACGTGCGATACTCCACGACCGGGCAGAGTCAACTCGTCAATGCCCAGCCTCTTCTGGTGCGATTCCAGGGCGGACCGCTTGCGGCGGCGCACAACGGCAACCTGGTCGACGCCGAAACCCTGAGGGCCCGGTTGGAGGCCGGAGGCTCCATCTTCCGAACGACAACGGATACTGAGACGATCCTGCACCTCATTGCCAACGCTTACTCACGCCGTGGAGGAAGAGCGACGGCAGACATCACGGAGGTGCTCACCGAAGCGCTGGCGTCGGTGAGCGGCGCCTACTCGATTCTCTTTCAGATCGACGGGTGTCTCGTGGCCGTCAGAGATCCACGGGGTTACCGTCCGCTCTGCTTTGGCAAGCTGGAGAGCGGGGGATGGGCCGTGGCGTCCGAGAGCTGCGCGCTCGATATCGTTGGGGCAACATATGAGCGCGAGATAGAGCCGGGGGAGATTCTGGTGTTCGGCCCCAAGGGTCCGACATCGTCTCGCCTCAAGGGAGGAGGAACTCCAGAGAGCTTCTGCATCTTCGAGTACATCTACTTCTCGCGCCCCGACTCGATGATACGCGGCGTCTCGGTCGACAGCGTGCGAATGGCTCTCGGTCGCAACCTCGCACGCGAGTGCCCGGTCGAGGCGGACATCGTCATCTCCGTTCCCGATTCCAGCAACTCCGCCGCGATGGGGTTCTCCGATCAGTCGGGGATACCGCACGCGATCGGGCTCATCAGGAACCACTACATCGGAAGGACGTTCATCCAGCCGAAACAATCACTTCGCAACTTCCGCGTGCGCATCAAGTACAACCCTGTCAAAGACACGCTCGCCGGGCAACGTGTCGTGGTCGTCGACGACTCGATCGTCAGAGGCACGACCAGCCGACAGCTCGTGCGGATGCTCAGGCGCGCGGGAGCAAAGGAGGTTCATCTGCGTGTGGCGTCGCCTCCCATTCGCTTCCCTTGCTTCTACGGCATCGACACCCCAACAAGAGAGGAACTCATCGCCTCCGCCAGTTCAGTCTCTGAGATAGGGGAGTTCATCGGGGTTGACTCGCTGGGCTACCTGTCGAATGAGGGGCTCCTGGCGTCAGTTCCCCCCCAGAAGGAGACCTACTGCACTGCCTGCTTCGACGGAAGCTACCCCCATGAGGAGGCACACCTCCTGGGTAGCAGGACCGGGGCGTTCGAAATCGAAGACGCCAAGCCAACCGGGAGAGAGATACGATGAGTATTGCGAGGGCGTTGATTAGCGTCTCCGACAAGCGGGGGATCGTCGAGTTCGCCGGCGAGCTCGCAGGGTTGGGGATCGAGATCCTGTCAACCGGGGGCACGGCGACGCGGCTGAGATCAGCCGGCATTGAGTGTCGCGACGTCGCGGATGTGACCGGTGCGCCGGAGATCCTGGGCGGCAGGGTCAAGACCCTCCATCCAAAGATACACGGAGGCATCCTCTCTCAGCCGCAGAAGGAGAGCCACGTGGCGACGCTCGAGCAGGAGGGGATCGATCGGATCGATATGGTCATCGTGAACC
>DAOVNE010000336.1 GCA_030630395.1 Candidatus Eiseniibacteriota bacterium | reverse complement strand
GGCAAGCCCTGTCTTAAGATAGAGATGACGCTACCGAACGGCACAGTGGTGAACGACGACATCCCGTTCGGTGAGATGGTCGTCTACCCGCTCGGAGTCGACGAGTCCGTGAAAGCCAAGCTCACCCCGGCGAAGGGGTTCAATCTGGGCGAGGGGGCCGGCAAGCCGCTCGAGTGCACACTCACGGGCGGTGTGGTTGGACTCATGATGGATACCAGAGGACGTCCTTTTGCACTTCCGACCGACGAGCACAAGCGCGTTGAGAAGCTGGAGAAGTGGGCGAAGGCCTTCGACGCCTACCCGGCGTAGAACCGGCTTGAACGCCGAGAGAAACGAGGAGAACAGATTATGGCCCACGCATATACGCCAGGGTTGCGAGTTTCAGAGATGACCGTGCTCAGGAAGGAGCGCCGCCTACCCATCAAGGGAGATGTGATCGTCTCGAAGGGCGATCGCGTCTCATCGGACACGATCGTGGCGCGAACGCATCTTCCAGGCAATGTGCAGTTAGTCAACGTCGCGAGCAAGCTCGGCCTTCCTCCGGAGGACCTGCCCTCCGTCATGATCAAGGAGGCGGGAGATCCCATTGAGAAGGGGAAGCCGATCGCCATGACGAAGGGATTCTTCGGTCTCTTCAAGGCGACGGTCAACTCGCCGTGCGACGGTACGCTCGACAGCATCTCGACCATCACGGGGCAGGTCATTCTCCGTGAGCCTCCGATGCCGATCGAGGTGGATGCGTATGTGGACGGTGAGGTGGTCGAGGTCTTCGAGGACGAGGGTGTGGCGATAGAGGTCAAGGGATCGTTCATCCAGGGCATCTTCGGCGTCGGTGGCGAGAGGGCAGGGGAGATACACGTCGCCGTCGAGGGTCCAGACCAGAAGCTCGAGGCCTCCCTCATCGACGAGTCCATGAAGGGCAAGGTCGTGATCGGCGGTTCGCACATCGACTGGGAGGGGCTTCAGAAGGCGATGAAGATAGGCGTGAACGGCATCGTCGTCGGTGGCTTCGATGATCCTGATCTCAAGAGACTCCTGGGGAAGGATCTGGGTGTCGCCATCACGGGTTCAGAGAACATCGCGACAACGCTGATCCTGACTGAGGGATTCGGCGCAATGGGTATGGCCGGGGGCACGTTCAATCTCCTGAAGTCGAGAGAGGGAAAGAAGGCGTCCATCAACGGCGCGACCCAGATAAGGGCCGGTGTCATGCGACCGGAGATCGTCATCCCGATGCCGGATGCCGAGCTGCCCTCGCGCGACGGCGCGTCGAGTTCCGGCGGGCTCGAGATCGGAAGCAGCATCCGCATCATCCGGGAACCTCACTTCGGAAGCCTCGGTACTGTTACGGGACTCCCGAACGATCTCCAGAAGATGGAGTCGGAGTCGATGGTTCGTGTTCTCACGGTGAAGCTCGCCGACGGGTCCGAGACCGTGCTGCCGCGTGCGAACGTAGAGATGATCGAAGGGTAGTGGGCTTCCGGACACCGGTGCTCGTGGAGCTTGACACACGCTGAATCGTCTGATAGCCTTCTTGGCAATTGAATCGAGAGTTCGTCGAGGGTTCCACGGGGAGCCCTCGATGTTCCGGGAAGCACGAAAGGAGCGGTTGATGCTCGGTGACAGAGGGCAGTCTGGCGGCATAGGCCCTTGGACTGGGTTCGTTGCGCTCTCCGTAGCAGTGGCGGCCCTTTTCTTATGCCCTGTAGCGGTCTCTGCGCAGGAAGAGGTGGAAGCGGTCGAGCAGGACACGCTCTTGCTGGTCGCGGCGCCCACAAGTCTCTCGGCCATCGACACGCCGAATGACCGTGGCAGTTCCATCAACGTCACATGGGAGCTGTCATCAGACGATAACGGGGACGGCATCGTCGCCGGGTATGAGGTTTTTCGATCCGCTCATCCGGAGACGGGCTTTGCGTTCGCGGGGCGGGTCCCCTTCGGGGTGACCGAGTACCGCGACAGCAGCGTGGACAACCGCGCACCGACATACTACCGAGTGGCGGCCCTTGGTGCGGACGTGTCACCGTTTTTCTCTGGTACGTTCGGCCCCGTGGAAGCCTCCATCCAGTGGTTCAATCGGTCTCGCTTGAATGCGCTCGTGGCCGTCATCATTTTCGTTCTATCGATTCTCTACTTTGTCAATGCTGCCAAGTCCGGGAAGAAGCTGTTCATCCGACGCCTGGCAGGGCTCGACGAGATGGACAACGCCGTCGGCCGCGCGACGGAGATGGGCAAGCCGATCCTTTTCATCTCGGGTCTCTCCTCAGTGTCCGACGTGGCGACGATCGCGGCGATCAATATTCTGGGAGAGGTCGCGAAGAAGACGGCGGAGTACAACACGAAGCTCATCGTTCCCTGCGCGGATCCGATTGTGATGGCGGTTGAACAGGAGGTCGTCAAGGAGGCGTACGCCAAGGCCGGCAGGCCCGATGCCTACAACGAGGACGACGTCTTCTATCTGACTCGAAGCCAGTTCGCGTACGTCGCCGGCGTCAACGGAATCATGGTTCGCCAGCGCCCCGCCACCATCCTCTACATG
>DAOVNE010000173.1 GCA_030630395.1 Candidatus Eiseniibacteriota bacterium | reverse complement strand
GGTCGCCCAGATTATCCGTCAGTCTACCCTGGTAGTGCATCTCCTGAGGGATCGCAGCCTCGGCATTTTGGGGCGCCGCGCACAGACCAGTGGCAATGAGCGCAATCAAAACGTATGCTGTCGAGCGATTCACTCTTCTCCTCCTTGCTGGGCAGACCTGAAGAGCCTGCCATGCGAGCGTCACCTTAGCCACACGAACCGCCTCGTTTCTCTGTGGTTCGCAGCCTCCATCAAACAGAAGTAGATGCCGCAAGGAACCTCCTCTCCCATATTCGTCATACCGTTCCAACTCACCATGTGTGTACCTTGGGACACTTCGGAGTCGACTAATATCTTCACCGCGCGGCCAGAGACATCGTAAATCGTGAGTGTGACCTTTGCGGGAACAGGGACATCGTAGCCAAGAGCGACGTTCCCGGACGCTGGGTTCGGCCGCGGTGGACTGAGTGCGAAGCGAGTGATCTCGGGATCCTCGTCGGGCTCAGTTTCGGCCGGCAGGTAACGGATCTCAACGTTGAATGACCCACCGATCGACTGAGTCCAAGCAGTTGCCGCGCGCATGTCAACCTCGGGGCCATCGGGGACAATGAGATGCCAGTCGCCGCCCTGAGGAAGCGCTTCCGAATCCCAATGCACCTCGAATGCTCGGGCGCTCTCGATTGTCACGCGCCACATCTGCTCGCGTGAGCAGTCTCGCAGATCCGTGTCGAGGCGGTGGAAGCGCTCATACGGGATCCGAAGGACCGCATCCAGCCCGACTCCATCAGCCGGTGGTGGAGGGAGGGGTCTATCCATGCCCGGATCGAAGCCATCGGTGGCGTCGGGGTGCGACCCCAAGATCAGATGCCGCATGGGGTAACTGTCTGAAGACAGGACCGAAAGGATCACAAGCCACTCGGCCTCCGATGAGCTGTCCCTGTCGACACCGGCAACTCCGTCAGGGCGCCGCCGGGACATCCCCGTCGCCACGGAGAGCTGGCACGGCACGAGCGTCGCCACCCAGTACCCTTTCCCCGGGAGTATCGAATCACTGGACACATAGCTGTAGAGCACGGGATCGTACTCGTAGAGCGTGCCGGGGATGATGGCCCCATCCGGGACGTCCTGGGGATCGTGGAAGGGCACCGGCGTCGAAACGGAGCCAATCATCTCCCATCCTGGGCCGAGCGATCTCGTCCAGCTTCCGAGTGGCGTGCCACAGATCTCCGCCTGTTCGTCAGCGCCGATGTTGCCAACCCAGTAGCCACAGCCCCTAGCCAGGTAGGTGGCCGGCAGGTACTGCATCGTGTTGCTGTCGTAGCCGTACAAGATCATGTCAGGGAGAAGACTTTCTGCTGAGGAGTCCCCGTGCGTCGTGGCTAGGCTGATCATCGACCAGCCGTGTACGATGCCAAGAGTGTCGCAGATCGAGTCGAAGATCTCGAAGTCGGCGTCGCTCGCATCCGATGGGATGCCGTCGCTGCTGTCCCTGACACGGATGCGGCACGAGGACGACACCGGACCTGCCACAATCCAGGGCTGGTTTCCGTCGTTCGGGGCGGCTACCGCAAGCGGCTCCCACGGGCCCGAGAGCCCGCTCCGCGAGAGCTCGACGTCCACGTATTCGATGCAGAGACTGGGCTCCCAGAGAATCTCCTCCAAGTCACCTACTAGCCAGGCTTCCCCGCCGTTCGGGGCGATTACGGAGACGTCTGCTGTCTCAATGGAGAACGGAGCGTCGCTCAGGTCTACGGGAATGCCGTCGATGGCTCCTGAAACACGAACGTAGCAGTTGTCAGACGGAACTCCCGACACCACCCATGGCTCTGAGCCATCGTTGGGCGTATCCTCCTCCAATACCTCCCATGGCCCGCTTTCACCCGTTCTTGAGACTTCGAGACAGACATTCCCAGTCAGGTATTGGCTCGTCCAATCGATGCTCTCGGTTGTCCCGACGCACCACGTCTCGTCGCCGTTGGGGCTCAGGACGACGACCGTCTCCTCACCGATTGTGAATGCGGCATCGCTGAGGTCAAATGGGGCACCGTCGGAGCAGTCACGCACGCGCATGTAGCAGTTCACCGAGACGGGACTCGTCACAATCCAAGATTCCGAACCATCGTTTGGGATGCAGGAGAAGAGCGTCTCCCAGCCTCCGCCAGGTCCGGTTCTCGACAACTCGACGTCAACCTCAGAGATGCAGGGGTTGGTCTCCCACTCCACCTGATGGGACTCGCCGGCCAGCCAGATCTCGCCCCCGTCGGGAGACACAACAATGACCGACTCCACGATGATCTCGAAGGGACCATCGCTCACGTCAGATGGCGCGCCGTCAACCGAGTCCGCAATCCGGATGTAGCAGTCGTTCGAAGCCGGACCGGTCACAGCCCATGGTTCCTGGCCGTCACTGGGAGTATCCTCGACCAGCAACTCCCATGGACCTCCTGGACCGCTCCTTGACAGCTCGATCGTGATGTTCCCTGTGAAGTTCACACCGCTCCACTCGATCCACTCAGTCGTCCCAGCACACCACTGCTCTGCGCCGTTGGGGACGATTAGAGTCACGATCTCGTTGAGCACAGAGTAAGGCCCGTAGTGGGCAACTCCGTTGGGCGCGTGCTCAGCGTTGTGGCTGAGGACGTGCAGATACCAGGAGCCCTCGCCAGGTGTCTGTGTGAGCGTGGAGGACGACCAACTCGCGCTCCCTGCGGTCGGCGTAGTCGATGGGCTCATGTCGAAGACCCAGTGGTAGTGATCAACCCCGCCCTCGCCCCAGCCGGCCTCGTTCGTGAACGTGAAGACCGTACCTGGTGGATAGGTCGTCCCTACATCCCTGTCGCACGCAACGTCCGGCGGCACGCTCAGCGTGTACTTCGTCTGCTGTCCGCTCTGTGATGTCGTCTGTGCGTCGCCGTTGCGGCTTTGAGCTGTGAACGCGTACGCCTTGTTCGGGACAAGCGAGCCACTCGTCCAGTAGTTGTTGTTCTGCCTCCAGCCCGAACAAGGCGTACGCGCGTCAGTCCCGAGGGGGTGTTGATCGAACTGGCTGAGATGCTCGTCGATGTCACGCCGCCGAAACTGATGCCAGTGCACGGCTGAATCTCCGTGTACTTCGACGACTGGCTGGACCAAGCGACCTCTGTTCCTAGGTCATCCCGGCCCGTGCAGCTATACGTGTACTGATGGTTCACACCCAGTCCGGCGTCCGAATAGGATGTCGAGCTCTGCCACCCCGAATCCGAACCTCCGCCACCGCCAGTCGGGCTCGTGACGTAATCAAAGGAGTAATCGTAAGGTGACAAGCCTCCCGACAAACCGGAAGCTGCCATGTTGATTTGGCTCGTGCTTGCAGCAGTCGGCTGCTGTGCCCACGTCATCGGGTTGGGAGACAGAGGGCTCACGACGTTGACTGTGACTGTCTGTGTCTTCGGGTAGCTGCTAGTATCGAACTCCTTGTTGATGCCGTCCGCCTCTACTGTCATAAGGTACTGACCGGGTGAGGACGGAGCTGTGAGACTAATCTGGGGCGAGACGGAGGCCCCCTCATGCATCAGGTTGTCTGCGTAGCGCGTCGTGTTGATGTCGCCACCAAAGGAAGACGAGCCAGCGGCTCGGACCGTCACCCCTGCCGCGATGTATCCTCCCGTGTTTGTGACAGTAGGCTGGATGGTGAAGTCCTCGCCCGGGCTGACGTTCACCGTTGACTGCGCGACGCTGAGGCCGAGTGCCGGTGTCATGAGAATCGCGTGAGCGACCAGGCCGTATCGCTGTTCAGCGAAAATGAAGGGGTTGTCGAATCCCGGTGACCAAGAGAACTCGACCCTCACGGTCCAGGTTCCGCTGGCGGGATTCAGGATGACCATCTTCTCCAGAGGGGATTCGCTATCCACGTTGGAGGGAAGGTAGGCCCAAGCGTGGGATTGCGTGCCCGTAGGGGAAATCAGGCTGAGATCCATGTCGTCATTCAGGGCATGGAAGCTTGAGTACTCTCCCTCTTGGTCATTGTGCGCCATCGTAACGATCAGCTTGTCGGTGCCCGACGGTACCGTAATGGACCAGTCGTGCCAGAGGGGGCTATCGTTTTCGTCGATCCACCCCTCGGCGTAGAGGAGCCTGGACGATTCACCTCCGTAGTATGTTGTGGGGGAGAAACCGTTCACTAGGCCGTATCCTACCTGTGTGTTCGCGTAGGCGCCCATGGATACGCTGGAATTCCCCTTGATCGGTAGCGTCGTGTTGATGAGGAGAGCCTTGAGCAGCTCCGAGTGTACCTCCGGCGACCAATCCCGGATCTTCGCACAGACGCCGGTTACGTGCGGTGCAGCCATGCTTGTTCCGCTTAGCCGGATGTACGAGTCGTCCGATTGCCACTCAGGGAACTCGTAGACTCCGTTGATGCTCCCCGATGTCCCAGCCCCACTCCAGGGATTCGAGCTGGTTGACACGACGCCCTCCGTGTAGCTCTGGTCACCTCCTGGG
>DAOVNE010000041.1 GCA_030630395.1 Candidatus Eiseniibacteriota bacterium | reverse complement strand
TACCATAGAAACGCCCCGCCCGGCATCAGCCAGGCGGGGCGCATTCTTCGCCAGTGCTACTGCTGCACTGGTTTCTTCATACTAAACTACCTGTAGAGAGCCTTGATGGAACCCCAGCTTGACTCCTCGACTGCCACGATCGGGCAACCGTCGATTGTCAGGTAGTAGTCGGAACCGCAGACGTAGCCCGGATCCCAGGAGTCCGGCAACACGACAAACGCGGCATCGGCGGCGTCGGCGTAGACATGTGTGACCGTCGAGTACGTGCAGCTCGGTGTCGTGGTGTACTCCAGGAGGTAACCAGTTGACAGGTCAACGAAGCCAAAGAGAGCACCGACTTCAGCCTCAACACCGATCGTGATGGTCGCGCCCTCAGTGATCGGGAGGATGTACCAGTCAGTGTCCCTGTACGAGAGGCCGTTGAAATCGTAGACACCCGTCGTGCCGCAGACGATAAGATTCTGCGCACAATCGAGGTATGAGAAGACGTTCGGGTTGCTGTTCAGACCACCGTTGTAGTCGTCAACGTAGTTCGGGTAGCAGTCGACCTCACCCTCAAGCACTGCGCCGGGCGGGCACTCGACAACGCACTCCTCAACCTCGTACATGTCGAGGACGTAGTCGCCACAATCGCCACCGTAGCCGTCGACGACGATGTAGTAGGTGTGACCGGCGTAGAGCGTCAACTCGGTAATCCACGACTGGTACATGTACGTGTTGAAGTCGCCACATGCTGAAGCGTCATCGACGCAAGCATACGGGGCGCCCGGTGTGTGTACGTCCTCGTACACGTAGACCTTTGTGTCGTACATGGACATGCACAGGAATACGTCGACAATGACATCGACGCCAGGCGCGAACGAGTAGACGAGGTCCGGTGAGGTTGATCCCGTGTAGGGGCAGACCTCATCGTAGTCATCAATGGCAACACACGTGTTACCGGCATCCGAGAACGGCAGTCCGGCGATCACGGTGGCGCTAGCAATGGTCTCACCACCAACACGGCCGGTCGGGTGCGCAACGCCGGAGACGACGCTCTGCTTGACAGGAGCGACGGCCGTCGGCGAGACGGCGAGAGCAACCATGCTCAGAGCAACGATCATAATCACTGCGAGATAAGCGACCTTCATTTGCATCCTCCTAGAGAACGAAGAACGATATGTCACTCGCGAAAACACAATTCAGCTTGCACATCCCCCCTTTCCAGGAACGCGTGCTTCTCCCCAAAGATGTCTTGCTGGTGTGTTCCGCCGCAGACCAGCCAGCGCAATGACGTCTATTGCACCGATGTGGGCGAAACACTACTTGCCCACGTATCGAGTATTATATCACGGTTTGCCCTAAATCGTCAAGCACAATAATGACCGCTGACCACGCAGTCAGCATCACCTTTGGCGCGGCCAGTGAGTCCACCCGGCCGTCTCGGCGCGGACGTGGGCAGGGATTGGACCGCAGTGTGGCATAATCACACCAAACCTACTATATTCACTGGACCCTTGGAGCCGGCACGAAGCCCGGAACTCACCAGGAGACCTGCACATTGCCCTCACGACAGCGCTATGCGATACCCGCCACTCGGCGGCGCGTCGAGGAGACTATCCTCCGAAGCCGGTTCGTTACCACGGTTGGTCACGCATCATCAGTCGATGAGGCACGAGCCTTCATCTCGGCTGTGAGTTCCGAGTTCCCTGACGCAACGCATAACTGCTGGGCGTACGTCATCGGACCACCAGGTGACACGAGCCGCGTTGGAATGAGCGACGCCGGTGAGCCTCACGGAACAGCAGGACGCCCGATGCTCACCGTGCTCGTCCACAGCGGTGTCGGCGACATCGCCGCGGTCGTCACGCGCTACTACGGCGGCACGAAGCTCGGAAAGGGCGGACTGGTTAGAGCCTACAGCGGAGGCGTCAAGAACGCGATCGAGGGTCTTCCCACAAAGATGCTCATCGCCTCAATCATTCTCACGCTGATCATCGACTACGCCAGCGTCGATCCTGTCAAGTGGATCCTTCCCAACCTTGAGGCTCATGTGCTTTCAGAGGATTACGCGACCCGCGTTACGCTTGAGATCGAGCTCCCAGAGGAGCGCGCCGATGAACTCACGGAATCAGTGTCAGGTCTTACGAAGGGAACCGCCCTTATCGAGAGGAGGGATTCATGAGAATGTTCTTCGCAGTCGGCCTTGTGGCCTTGCTCGCAGTGACCGCCGGGGCTTCGCAGGATGAGTGGAGCTGGCCACCGAGCGATGACGTGGCCGCACTCGTGGAGACGAATCTCGACAGGCATTTCGAGGGAGATGCACTACGCACCTATCTCGCCGATGCCGATGAGCAACACAGGGACGCCCTCGAGTTTCTAATGGCCTGGATGCCCACGTCCGACCTCGGGTCACTTCCGGCAGACCTTCTTATCAGCAACGTCGAACTCGCCCTCGATACCTGGAACGATGCGGGATGGAAGGATGAGATCGACCCTTATCTCTTTCACGTCTACGTTCTCCCGCACCGCGCCAGCCAGGAGCCCGTCCAGAACTGGCGCGCGCGTCTGAACGAACTCGGCGCCGCACGCGTTCAGGGAATGACGATGACGGAGGCCGCTCTTGAGATCGGTCGCCTGACGAGGGAATGGGCCACGTACAAGGCGAGCTCGCGGCGAGACCAAGGACCCCTCACCACGATGGAGCGAGGAATCGGGCGTTGTGAAGAGGAGATGATTCTCACTATCTGTGCTCTCCGCAGCGTTGGGATTCCGGTGAGAAGCTGCTCCGCTCCCTGGTGGACGACGGGCAACAGCAATCACGCCTGGGTGGAAGTCTACGTGGGGCGGGATGAGGGCTGGCACTACATGGAGTCCTGCAACGCCACGGCGTGTCTCGATCGAACATGGTTCTCACAGACAGTGAAGCGAGCCGGTGTGGTGCTCTCGGTCGGCTTCGGTGAAGCTCCTGTCCCCGCCGAATACGAGCCGATGCTGCACCGGCAAGCCGACGGTGCGACGATTCTCAATTCCACGGACGTTTACACAACGGCCGGCACGCTCTATCTGGCGCCACCACCGGGATACACACCTGCTGCAACAGAGGATGATGACACTCCCGAAGCCAACATCCATGTCTACAACTACAGCGCGCCGGTGGTTCTCATCCACCAGCCGTTCGAGAGCGAAGTCATGTTGGGCCCGGGCGACTACGTTGTTACGACCGAGATTGACGGCGAACCCTGGTCCGCTCTCACCCACATAACTGCCGGAGAGCGTACAGTGCTCGAGCTCGAACCCGGCATGGACATCTTCGATGAACCCATCTGGCTGAGGTACCCGCTCCACCCGGAGAGCGAGGGCGGTTCCTGCGACACGGACGAGAACGATCCCACGTGGCTACGGCACCAACGGGATCTTGCGCGGCGCGATCTTGAGCGCTGCAAGAAATCCGCATCCACTCCGGAGTGGATCGACTTTCTGGTGGGACGTGATGATGCCACTCAACTCCGTGAGAAGATGACCGAGGCCGGTGCCGTTCAGGCCGAGTGGACCGAGACTGTGCTCGCCATGGACGGAGAGATGAGAACCACGGCCATCGAGCTCGTGAAGCAGATGGACGTCAAGGACTTCTACGAGATGGATACGGAGAACCTCGAACTCACCTTGCGCGAGATTCTCCGTGTCCGCGCGCTGGCTCCGGATGTTCCGGACAGCGTGTGGAACGAGTTCGTCCTGTCCCCCCGACTCTATTTCCAGGAGGGGACGTCTGCCTGGTGGACGGCACTTCCGTGGCTGGAAGATGATGAGAGCGTTGCGCCTCAGGCAGGTGCGATTCTCTCGCTCTTCAGGGAGCGCGTAGAGAAGGTTGACAGATTGCGGTTCGGACATGTTGCGACCCCGTCGACGACGTGGCGCTCCGGATATGCTGAGCCGCCGGGGGCTCGAGCGTGTCTGGTTGGACTCTTGCGAAGGCACGGCATACCAGCCAGAGCAGAACTCGGCGTGGACTACGTCGAAGCGTGGAGTGAGGGTGACTGGACGAGGTTCGAACCGTTCGAGGACGAGGAGAGCGACGCGGCTGAGAGCGAGGGTGAGCTTGGTGCTGCGGCCTACCTGTCCGTCTCCTACTTCGATCAGGGTGTGCCGATCGAGAACGTCGAGACGTGGATCCACACGCGGCTGATGCGATTCGAGGACGGACGTTTTCGGGCCTGGTATCTCGGTCAGCTCTCTGAAGGAGATGGAATCGTTGAATGGTCGCTTCCTGAAGGAGAGTACTGGCTGTTCGGAGGTCTCAGGAACCCCCGGGGCGAGCCGCGGTTCGTCTCGAAGCGATTCGAGATCGCCGCTCTTGACTCGCTCTACTTCGAGATGGACATCGGCATTCCCCTCTCCGAGTGGGAACCAGAGGACCTGGTTCAACAGGAGTGGGATATTGAGAAGAGCATCTCCATCACGATCGACGGACGGGAGCACAGCATTGATGAACTCGCTCCAACAGAGCTCAGACTGATCGTCCTTACTCTCTCTGGGCACGAAGCATCGGTCGGCCACATGACGCACTTGCAGTCGACGGACTGGACAGCACACGGCATGACGCTCGTCCCTCTCCAGGTGAGCGGGCTCGAAGGCCACCCGGCTGAGGATGGAGCGATGACCATCTCGATCGAGGCCGCCCTGGATATCTTCGGAATCAGCCAGCCGGAGAGTCAGATTCCACTCACGGTTCTTCTGACTGAGGACGGAGAAACGTTGATCTGGCTTAAGGGAATGAGGAAGGACATGAGCATGCAGATCGAGCGGATGCTCAGCAACTGGAGGCGATGAAACCCAGCGGCCCCAAGCAGTGTCCTATTCTAGTGGAAGCATCAACGATCGACACATTTGGAGCGGCAAGCGGCAATACAACAGGAGGACGGAATTGAGGACTTCGCACAGAGCCCTGCTGATATCGGCGTCAGCTCTGGTGTTGGCTACGTCAGCAGGATGCATATACTGTGACCCGACGGCCCCTGTCGGGGAGATGGTGACCGAGACATCCACCATCTCCGCCGTGACGGCCGAGTCGGTCACTGTAGTCGTGGACTTGAATGTCGGTGATCTCATCATCGAGGGGGGCGCCGACGCGCTACTGGATGCTGACTTCAAATACAATGTAGCAAGCTGGAAGCCGGAGGTCATCTACACGGAGTCCGGCTCACACGGGCAGCTTACCATCCGACAGCCGGAAGCCAAGGGCTCGTCGGGACGAGGCGCCGAGTGTGACTGGCACCTGCGCTTCTCAGATGAGATCGCGCTCACGATGAAGATCGATATCGGCGTTGGACGCACCGAGCTTGATCTCGCCGGGATGATGCTCACGGATCTGGACGCTGATATCGGAGTCGGTGAGATTATCGTCGATCTCGGAGACGCCCTGGATCACGATGTGACGATCGGAGTAGACAGCGGCGTCGGCGACATCGTGCTCCACATCCCCGAGCAGGCAAATGTGACTCTCGACTGTGATACGGGCATCGGCAGCGTCGACGCGGGCGATCTCGTCAAGAGTGGCGGTGCGTACGTGACCGATAGCCCGGCCGAATCCGATGCCACGATCAGAATCAACGCGGATATCGGTGTCGGCGACATCAAAGTCGAAGACGGGAACCCCCGCAGGCAAATCTGAGCGCGAGGAGTCTCATCCCCCCCGAGAGACGACGCGTTCGAATGCCCCCGGAACCACGACGGTTCCGGGGGTTTTCACATTTGGGGGTTGACACCAGCGATCCAATGGCTATATTCTGGTACTCGAATACCAGTATATAGCGATCAAGTCCGCTGAGGACGGCTGTCTGGACGATAGGCAGACTACGGAGCGATTCATATGAACGGTGCCATCTACTTTTCGGAAGCTGCTTCACTTGCCCTTCACGCCACGGGTGTTCTTGCAGGAGCCGGAGACGACCCGATCACGGCCGGCCGCATGGCTGAGGCACTGGGAGCGTCGGAGGCACACCTGGCGAAGGTACTGGGCCGACTCTCGAAGGCCGGCCTCGTCTCAGCTACGCGCGGGCCTCACGGAGGCTTTCGTCTCTCCGTCGATGCAACTGAAGTGACGCTTCGCGATGTGTATGAGGCGATAGAGGGGAATCTCGAGATCCAGCACTGCCTCTCGGGCCTCCCCGTCTGTGACAAGCCGAGCTGCGCGTTGAGCTCGCTGTTCGAGAAGGTGAGCACCGAGATTGTGGAGGGCCTGGCGGCCATCACGCTCCACGATTTCAGCTTCAGCAGTGAGACACTGCCGGTGCGGTAGCCCTGGGCATGGCCGGCGTAGATTGCGCGAGTGTTGAGCGGGATCCGGATGATGGGATCCATGGTTAGAGGCAAACCAGGTTCAGAACGGAGGAGACAGATGCACTGCTTCCAGTGTGAACAGACGGCGAAAGGTACGGGCTGCTCGATTGCGGGGGTGTGCGGCAAGGCTGCGTCGACCTCGGATCTTCAGGATCTTCTGGTCCACACCGCCAAGGGAATCTCGATGTGGGCTCGCAGAGCCCGTGAGCACGGTGCGGTCGACAGAGATGTTGATATCTTCACGGCGGAGGCGCTCTTCACGACCGTGACCAACGTCAACTTCGATGACGAGCGGATGATGGATCTCATCCGCAGGGCGATTGAAATGAAGGACCGGGCTCGCGCGCTTTACGAGAAGGCCTGTGCTGCCCAAGGAGAGACGCCCGAGGTGCTGAGCGGAGCGGCTGTCTGGGAACCTGCCGATGAGCGTTCCGAGCTTCTGGCTCAGGCCACGGAGGTCTCGATCTCCGCACGGCACGCGGCATTCGGAGAGGACATCTCGAGCCTTCAGGAACTCATCATGTACGGTCTCAAGGGTGCGGCCGCGTACGTCGATCACGCCCACATGCTGGGCGTCGATGACGATGAAGTCTACGGCCTCTTCCACGAAGCACTCGATGTGCTGACGCGGACGGATGCAACGGTCGAAGAGTTGACGACCTGGGCTCTCAAGACCGGCGAGATCAACCTGAAGGCCATGGAGCTGCTCGATCGCGCCAATACTTCGACGTACGGACACCCCGTGCCGACCGCGGTGCGCATCACCCCGGTCGCCGGCAAGGCCATCCTCGTGTCGGGCCACGACCTCCTGGATCTGGAAGAGCTTCTGAAGCAGACCGAGGGCAAGGGCATCAACATCTACACGCACGGTGAGATGCTCCCAGCTCACGGCTACCCCGAGCTCAAGCGGTATCAGCATCTTGCCGGAAACTACGGCGGAGCGTGGCAGGACCAGGCCAAGGAGTTCGACGCGTTCCCCGGCTCGATCCTCATGACCACGAACTGCATCCAGAAGCCGCGCGGCTCATACATGGACCGCATCTTCACATCGGGCCTTGTTGCCTGGCCCGGAGTCACGCACATTTCGGATCGCGACTTCACGCAGGTTATCGAAGCCGCGGAGGCTCAAGCCGGCTTCGAGATGGATGAGCCGGAGAAGAGCATCACGGTCGGTTTCGGGCACAACGCCGTACTGGGCATCGCCGACAAGGTAGTCGACGCCGTCAAGGCAGGCTCAATCCGTCACTTCTTCCTCATCGGTGGCTGCGACGGAGCGAAGAGTGGGAGGAACTACTACACGGAGTTCGCCGAGAACGTGCCTGAAGACAGCATCATAATGACACTCGCGTGCGGCAAGTATCGTTTCAACAAGCTCGAGTTCGGCGACATCGATGGCATACCGCGGCTTCTGGACATCGGGCAGTGCAACGATGCCTACTCGGCGATCAGGATCGCTACGGCCCTCGCCGAGGCATTCGGCGTCGGCGTAAACGAGCTCCCGCTCTCGTTCATTCTCTCGTGGTACGAGCAGAAGGCGGTGGCGATATTGCTCACCCTCCTGCACCTGGGGATCAAGGGCATTCGCTTGGGCCCGACGCTCCCTGCCTTCGTCTCCCCCAACGTACTCGATCTCCTCGTGAGGGAGTACGACCTGAAGCCGATCGGCACCGCGACGGAGGATCTTGCGGAGATCCTCTCGGCCACGCCTGCTGACGCCCAGCCCCATGAAGAGAGTGCGCGTCGCAGGACAGGCACGAGGGCGTAGGACTGCAGGGACATCCGCTGAGAGCTGCAATGCCCCCGGAATCACGATGGTTCCGGGGGTTTCCACGTTTGTGCCAAGGGGCCGTGAGTGACGCGCGGCCCCT
>DAOVNE010000157.1 GCA_030630395.1 Candidatus Eiseniibacteriota bacterium | reverse complement strand
GGATCAGATGCGTTCTGCTCATTCCAATGCTCCCTTTGCTGCGCTGATTCGTGATACGGCTGGGGGGTCGCCGCTTTGAGTTGGGGTCGAGTCCGCTGGAACGACTACCGATTCAGTATACCACAGCGAACGTTGAACATCAAGAAACCGGCACGTCTTAGCAACACTGCCGGGATCACCAATCCTCCGCTCAGGAGGGGCCGGTCGGCGGGAATCGCTTGCGGCTCGCGCCTTGCCGTGGGATTCGCACCCTGACACTCAAGAAGGGCCTCCGGGGCGTGCGTCCCGGGGCTTAAGCAGGCGATGCACTGTGTGGTCGCGTTCGGTGACCGGCACTTCGCTTCCAGCGGAGGAACTAGATGAGCAATGAGAGCAGTTCGTCCGGGACGGCGCAGCTTCAGGAAGAGCTTGAGCAGTTCCGAAAGGAGAAGGAGAAGATCAAACGTCTCGTGGGTCAGATCGGCGGCACGACGTCGAACAGACGCGACGCGATGATCAATGGACTGTTCATCGCGACGATCGTGGGTCTCTTCGTGATCGATGTCGTGCGGCACGTGGGAGGCATCCCCGTCCCGCTTCCTCCAATCTTCTCGGTCGAACTCGGAGTGCTCCTCATTTCGATCAAGATCATATGGATGATCCACAAGCAGTCGCGCGTCGAGCACTTCCAGTTCTGGATCCTGAACGCCATCGAGTACCGTCTGAACGGGATCGCCAAGACGATGGGACAGATAGAGGACGATCTCAACGGGCGGCGAGACGCGTAGTGAAGGGGGGAGATGAGGGGTTCGGCATCCTTCTTGCTTTGTTTCTTCGTGCTATCTCAATCGCACGGAGGTGGGTGAATGACGGGCTACGACGATGTAAACAAGCAATGCTACGGTGCTGAACGCACAGCTTCGACGTATGTCCACAGCATTCTCCAAATGCCCGAGGTGATGATATATGTCAAGTACCGTGGCGAGATCGCGGACAGTCGCCTGCTGGACATCGGTTGTGGCGCCGGCAGGACGGCGGTCTTTCTGACCAAGTGGGCGCGTGAGTACGTGGCGATCGACTACTCCCACGAGATGGTCAGGCAGTGCCTGGAGTTCTGCGGTGACATCGACTGCAGCTTCGGAGACGTCAGAGACATGTCCCGCTTCGAGGATGGCCATTTCGACTTTGCGAACTTCGCCAACAACGGGATGGACTCGCTCTCTCACGAGGACCGAATCACGGGGCTTCGTGAGGTGCATCGGGTCTTGAGAGAGGGCGGGCTGTTCTCCTTCTCGACCCACAACAGAGAGTACGTCGGCGCGGTCAAGGAGCCGGACTTCCACTTCACCATCGACCCCTTCGCGCTTGCACGCAGAGTCGTCAGGTACTATCGACGCACCAGAAACCGTCGGTACGACCGCCAGTTCGAACGCAGTGAGGAGACTTACGAAATAATCAATGATCCATCGCACAACTTCGGTCTCGTCACGTACTACATCACGCACCGGCATCTGGCAGCGCAGCTCGAAGATGTCGGCTTCGAGCTTATGAAGACCTACGATCTCAAAGGCAACATCGTCGACATTGAGAAGCCGTGCACCGACAGCAGCTGGCTCTACTGTGTGGCGAGGAAGCGCGCCTGAGTAGTATCGGTGGGAGACGCCCGTGGCCGGTATATGTGGAGTTGTGGATTTCGACGGTAGGCTGAGCCCGAGTGAGAGACGACGGGTTCTTAAGGACATGTCGGCTGCAATCGCGCACCGTGGCGCCATCGAGCGCCGCTTTTTCGTGGGCTCCGAAGCTGCCATCGCCGTCCGCCTTCCTGGTGGCCCTGATTCTCCTCATGCGGAAGCGACCGAGACGGAAGCACCGGACACCACCGTGGCCTGCATCCTCGGGGGTGTTCTCTTTGAGGCGCCCGGGATCGGAGGCCTCGCTCTTGCCGGCGTTGCTCCTGGTGGCGCTACTCCTGATGATGGGCGGATGACGTCTGCCCATGGCTGCGGGCAGATGACGCCAACCGAGGCCCTGATTGCCGAGACCTACCGGAAGTCGGGTGAGAACTTCGCTCGGCTTCTGAACGGACACTTCGCTGTTGCCGTCTGGGACGGTGAGAGGCGACGGCTCATCCTCGCGAGAGACCGGATGGGAGTCCGGCCACTCTACTATGTGGTCTCAGACGGCCTCTGCCTGTTCGCATCGGAGATCAAGGCTCTCCTTGCGAGCGGGCTTGTCGAGACAATCGTGAATGCCCCGGCCATCAACGACCTCCTGTCGTTCGGCTATGTCCCACATCCAGAAACGATGTTCAAGGATATCCTGCAGGTGGATCCGGGCGGCCTGCTCGATGTCCGGAGCGATAGCACAACCTCAAAGCAGTACTGGCGTTTCGACTTCAACGACTCGGCGCACGGACTGTCTGAAGCGAAGCGCGTCGCCAGGTTCCGCGGCCTGTTTACAGACGCCGTCAGGAAGTGTGCCGACGGTCTCGAAACGCCGGGAGCGTTCCTGAGCGGGGGAGTCGACTCGGCGGGAGTCTGCGCGATTCTGAGTTCGGTCCTTGGCGCTGGGCCCAAGGCGTTCACCGTCGGCTTCGACGATGAACGCTACAGTGAAATACCGGCAGCCGAGACGATCGCGCGCCGTCTCGACCTGGATTGGAGTTCATCGATCCTGAAGGTGTCCGATTTCGTGCCCCTCATGAGCCGCCTTGTAAACGTGTTCGATTCGCCCTTTGAGGACTCGTCCGCATTCCCCAGCTATCACGGAGCCGAGGTTGCGGCGAATCAGGTGGGTGTCGTGCTCACCGGGGACGGTCCGGATCAGCTCCTCGGCGGCAGTAGCAGACACGCCACTCTTCTGCGGAGCATCCAGGCGCCGGGGTGGCGAAGACGAACGCTTCGCAGGAGCGGTTTCAAACACCTCTGCAGGATGCTTCCGATCACTGCGGCGAATGAGAAAACGACATCTAGAATCGTACGGAAACTCTATCGGGATTCACTCGATCCGGGTGAGATCAGCTACGAGCCCCGGATCGCACCCATGATGGTACAGCGCTCACTCTACTCGCCGGGGTTCTTCAAACTCACAAGGTCGGTTCCCTCGTCGCGCAATGTGCTGCCTGTGATGGAGCGCGCGCGCGGGCGGCATCCGCTTGAGCAGTACCTGCACTTCGATGTCCATTTCTATCTTCACGATTGTCTACTGCCGAAGGTGGAGCGGACCTGCTCCTCCCATTCCCTTGAGTGCAGGATGCCCTATCTTGAGAGGGACCTGGTTGACTTCGCCCGGGGGCTGCCGGTGGGCGATCGGATCCACGGCCCTATCCAGAAGGCCATTCTCCGTCGCTCGCTGCTCGGTCTTCTTCCGGACGAGACGCTTGCGCCGGGCAAGAGCGGCTTCGCGATCCCACGTGATGACTGGTTCGCCGGGGAACTGAGAGATACGATTACGGACGTCCTGACGGACAGGCGCTCAATCGAGCGAGGGTACTTCTCAAGAGAGGGGTTGACCGGGATTCTGGACAGCTTCTTCTCGGATGGCGTCAGGTACTACTCGAGCTCGAGTGGCGTGTTGATGGCGCTACTGTCGCTCGAACTCTGGCACAGGGAATACGTGGATGGGGCGTAGGTGGCGGCTACGACGCCCTGGCATCTTCGGAGCCCTAGCGTCTTCGACGCCGTGTCATCTTCGATGACCCGGCGGCTACGTCTGCGGGATCTGAGGTCTCACCATTACGGTCTTCTCACGCGAGATCACCGCGAGCCCGGGTTTGGCGCCTCGCGGTTTTCTTACGTGTCGCTTCTCCGTGTAGCTCACGGACACCTTCGATGAGCGTCCCGCCTTGCTGTGGAAGGCGGCGATGGCCGCCGCCTCGAGGATGGCCCTGCGATCGGGTCGTGCCTTCCCGCTTGGAATCCTCAGGATGACATGCGAGCCCGCTGCCTGATGCGCGTGGAACCAGAGGTCGCCCTGGTTCGCTATCCGGTGGGTGAGGACATCGTTGTCCTTGTTCGTGCGGCCCACGAGGACCTCCCAGCCACCGCTGACCACGTATGTGCGGAAGTGCGCGCGTGGAGGAGCGGTCTTCCCGCGCGATTTCACGGCCCCGCGTGGTCCAGCGGTCCTCCTCGGTGAAAAACGCTCCTCGATCTCCGCGAGCCGCTCGACGGATGCATCGGCGATCGAGGCGCCCACGGCCTCAAGCTTCTCGGCCTCCACCTCCAGCTCTCCAAGCCGTGCCGGTGCCTTCGCACCGCGCTTCTCAGCCTTCTTCGCGCGCTTGAAGTAGCTCTCGGCGTTCTGGGTGGGGGAGAGGGACGGGTTGATCGCTATCTCTATGACGGAGTTCTCATCGAAGTCCTTGAGGTGAGCGACTCGGGCGCCCCGGGGGATGTCGCCCTTTCTGGCAAGGATCAGCTGCCCCTTCATGCGGTGTTCGTCTGCGTTCTGCGAGTCCGTTATCTCCGCCTCGACCTTGGCGATCGCGCGCCGTTTTCGCGCGAGGCGTCTTAGAACGAGCTTGGAGACTGTTGCACGTCTATGGTCCATGCCGATGACATTGAAGAACGCATGGAAGGCATGCGCCGCGGCCTCATTGGCCGAGTTAAACGTCTTCATGTCGCCCGCGTGAGCGTCGTCGGCCCGTTGGTCGGACAGTCTGACATGCGTGCGCTCCTGGTTGTCGGACCAGGATGTGACAAGGACCGGCCCGGTATAGTCTGCGGCCGGCTCCTGTGGCGATGCGCTGTGTTC
>DAOVNE010000101.1 GCA_030630395.1 Candidatus Eiseniibacteriota bacterium | reverse complement strand
CCCACTCGGATTCGAACCAAGGACCTACGGATTATGAGTCCGCTGCTCTACCGCTGAGCTATGGGCCCAAACCAAGCCGGCAGTATAGCACCCTGATTTCGAGGTGTCAACGCTGCGCGCTAGGGCAGGTCGATATACCCCCTCAGCCTGCTCCTCCGCTTGTAGTGTCTCAGCTTCCCGATCGCCTTCTTCTCGATCTGTCTCACGCGCTCCCTCGTGACGCCGAATATGACACCAACCTCCTCGAGGGTCATTGGCGCGCGGTCCTTCTCCAGACCGAACCGGAGACGGATGATCCGTTCCTCCCGGGCATCCAGCTCGGACAGAACCTCGTTGATCTCCTCGCGGAGAAGACGGAAGGAGGCATAGTCTGAGGGTGAGACGACCTTGGTGTCCTCAACGAAGTCTCCCAGACTCGAGTCCTCATCCTCGCCGATCGGCCGGTCGAGGGAGATCGGCTGCTGCGCAGCCTTGAGGATCCCCTTCACCTTGTCCTCGGAGAGTTCGAGTTTGTCGGCGATCTCGTCCACCGACGGATCCCTGCCCTCCTCCTGAACGAGCTGCCGCGTCGTACGCACGACCTTGTTGATGGCCTCGATCATGTGCACGGGCACTCTGATCGTCCGAGCCTGATCCGCGATGGCACGTGTGATGGCCTGACGGATCCACCACGTTGCGTACGTGGAGAACTTGTAGCCTCTCTTGTAGTCGAATTTCTCGACTGCGCGCATGAGCCCCGTGTTTCCCTCCTGGATCAGGTCGAGGAAGTCGAGCCCCCTGTGCGTGTACCTCTTCGCGATCGAGATGACCAGTCGAACGTTCGCCTCGACCATCTCAGTCTTGGCCCGGTTCGCCTCCCGGTCACCGACACGGATCCGATAGACAACGTCTTTGAGGTCGTCGCACGAGAGCCCGCATTCGCGCTCGACTCGTCTCAGGGCCCTCTTGCTGTTCCTCACCTCATTCGCAAGCGCCTCGGCCTCCTTTTTCAGCGTGGCCACCGACTTGGCGCGCGACTTCGGCTTCTCCGCGGTTGCGGAGGCCTTCTTGGTCTTGCCCTTCTTGTCCTTCTTGGCCTTACTCTTCTTGGCCCGCTCCCTCTTCTTCTTCGCTTCTGCCCTCTCGAGTCTCCTGACAGCCGCCTCGTGGAGTTCGATGACTTCAGCGGTCTTATCCTCGAGACGCTCCACCTTAGCCAGGAGTTCGCCTATTCGGACACCCATCTTCTCGACCTGCGTCGGATGCAGACAGAGCTTACGTGTCTCGGTCACCAGGCTCTTGCGTCGCCGCTCCGCCGCCTTCTTCGTCTGTGTCGAGTGCCGCGACCTCGACTTCTTGAGTCTTGCGTTTAGTTCCCTCATCTCGCCGTCGAGCTTGACGACTCTGTTCATCCGCAAGACGACCTTGCGGCGCTCTTCCTTGCTGGTCGCGTTCTTCCGCTTCCTGTCAACAATAACGACACGGTCGAGCCGCACCTTCTCGCCCGTGAGACGTTCAGTCAGCGAACCCAGTCGTCTCATAGTCGTTTGCGACTCGAAGATGGCTCCGTACGCCATCCGCTCGGCCGATTCGATTCTCTTGCAGATCTCGACCTCGCCCTCGCGGTTCAGGAGCTTGACCGATCCCATCTCCCTCAAGTACATGCGGACCGGATCGTCGAATCTCAGACGTGGCTGAGCCTTCGCCTTCCTTTTCAGATCCCGCTTCTTGGTGGCCTCATGTACCTTCTTGTCGACCACTTCAACGGAGATGTCACCAAGACGGCAGTAGACATCATCGACAAGGTCGATATCGATGTCCGTGCCGAAGAACCCGCTGAAATCCTCATACGTCAGGGCCTTCGAGGCCCCGACTGACTTCTTGATCGCCTCAACGATCTTAACTGCAGAACGCTTAGCCATACGTGTGACACGCCTCCCCGGCATCAAAGGAAGAGCTATCTGTCAGAGGAAAGCGCACTCAACTGCTGCGCAAGTTCCTGCCTTCTGACCATGGCCTCTGTGGCCCGTCGTTCATCACCGGTCAACTCGGCGGCGCGGATCTCCTTGTCCACATCCTGGATCCGGCCCTCGATCTGGGCCTTTCTGATGACCCCAATATAGTCATCGCACAGCCTGCCGCCATCCTTCTGGGACGACTCCGACACCGCCAGTTCGGTCAAGAGCACAGCCAGCTCTGAATCGTCCTCCGGATCGATCAGCGCTGCGATATCAACCGGACCCTCAGACGCGGAACCGGCCAGAACACGCTCGACCAGTATCCGAATGTCGGAATTCGTGAAGTCGTCCACCTCGAGGTGCGACCTCACGCACTCAGCACCTTCACCCCCCGCGAGCAGGAGGCCCAGGAGCCCTTTCTGTGCTCTATAGTGTGCGCCGGTCGTACTCTCAACCCCGGCGCCTTCGCCCTGGCGCCCGGAATGAGCGGCCTGGCGGCCGTCCCCCTTGGTGCGCCCGTTTGCCTGCCTCTCCTCGCCCGCTCGCGCCTTGTGCGCCGCGCGTCCCCGAAGCTGTCTCTCCGCCCGGCGGCGCTCGTAGACACGCGCCACAGCAGCCGGTCTGAGCGAGAGCGCGGCCGCGATCTTCTCCAACATCAACTCAGCCTTGAGGGAATCCTCAATCCCCACAACGGTCTCGATCAGACTTCTGGCCGCCCCCTCACGGTCGTCCGGATCGTCGGTGGGATTGAGTGACACATAGAAATCGATGAAGTCCTGGGACGATGCCAGCGCCTCTCGCAGCGCATCGGGGCCGGCCTCCCGCACGTAGGAATCGGGATCCGCCCCATCCGGGAACGCGGCGACCCGCACCTTGAGGCCGAGCTGAATGAGCGTCTCGGCAGCGCGCGTCGCGGCCAGGGTCCCGGCCTTGTCACCGTCGTAGGCGATGAACACCTTGTCTGCGTATTTCGCGATTATCCGGCCCTGCTCATTCGTGAGCGCGGTCCCGGCCGATGCAACCACGTTGTGAAACCCGGCCTGATAGAGACTCAGGAGGTCCATGTAGCCTTCTACCAGTATCGCCTCCCTCGAGAGTCTGATCGCCTGACGCGCTTGAGAGAGACCGTAGAGGTAGTAGCCCTTCCGATAGAGACGGGTCTCGGGCGAGTTCAGGTACTTGGGCTCCTGATCGCCAAACGACCGACCGCCGAAACCGACCGGTCTGTTACCGGACGACAGAAGCGGGAAGATGAGACGGTCCCTGAATCTGTCGTAGAACCCACCGCCGTCTCGTTCAACGACAAGCCCGGCCGACACGAGCGCACTGGTGGCGATCCCCTTGCGGCGCGCGGCGCCCAGGAGATTGTCCCATCCAGCCGGCGCATACCCGATGGCAAACGTCGAGACGACATCCTGGCCGAGAGCGCGCTCACCCACGTACTTCCTTGCATCTCCGCCACCCTCGCCCTCGAGGCAGGAACGGTAGAATGCGAGCGCCATCTGATTCGCCACGACGGCCGGATCGTCCTCGGCTCCGGTCCGGTCGCTTCCACGATCGGGAAGCGTGATCCCGGCCTTGTGGGCCAGCTCACGAAGCGCGTCGATGAAGCCGATCTTCTCGTACTCCATCAGGAACGTGATCACGTTGCCGCCCACCCCGCACCCGAAGCAGTGATAGATCTGGCGGGCTGGGTTGACATTGAAGGACGGCGTCTTCTCCTGGTGGAAGGGACATCGCCCCTTGAAGTTGCCGCCCGCCCGCTTGAGCTGGACATGCTCCGATATGACATCGACGATGTCGTTCGCCTCTCGGATCTGATCGATCAGCTCATCTGGAATGCGGTTGGCCACTGACTGTCTGCTCCCTCTACTTCAGTTCCACCACGGTCACACCCGTATCTCCCTCGCCCCATTTGCCAAGCCTGAACGACTTGACCGCCGGCGAGTCCTTCAGCACCTCGTGCGTCCGTGTTCTCAAGGCTCCCGTGCCTTTGCCGTGAACGATGCGAACCATGGTGATCCCCTGCATCACGGCCGTGCTCAGGAACTTGTCTATGGAACCCTCCACGTCATCGGTCGTCATGCCTCTCAGATGTAGCTCTGTCGCGGGCTCTTCATCGCTCGCGCCCTCAAACGTGACGCTTGGAATGCCCGAGCGCTTCACCTCCGGTGCGCCCGCCACTCTCAGATCGTCGGCGGCAACCTCGAGCGTGGCGCTCTTCACGCGGACCCGGACCTTGCCCTTGCCGTCGGGAAGGCTCAGCAGCTTGCCCACGCGCCCGCCAAGTCGGACACGCATGCCGATCTCAAGCTCCTCCGGCGTCACCCCATCATCAGTGGACGGCTCGACCTCCCTGGCGAGTTCCTCAACCACCACAACCCTCTCGCGACGGAGC
This sequence comes from Candidatus Eiseniibacteriota bacterium, assembly GCA_030630395.1. GTDB lineage: Bacteria > Joyebacterota > Joyebacteria > Joyebacterales > Joyebacteraceae > Joyebacterum. Next base: position 1,578 of record DAOVNE010000101.1, on the reverse strand, counting down.
TTCTCCCGCGCCGCCTTGATGATCTCTCGCGCTGCCTGGCTCTCCTTCAGCTCCTTGACGGTCTCCTCGACCAGGCTCTGCGCCCGATTGAGGATCTCACGAGCTTCTGCGAGCGCCTTCGTACGAATCTGCTTCCGTTCGTCGCGAACACCGGCCAGCCGCGTCTCGTAGTCGGTCGTGAGAAGCCTGGCCTTGTCGCGCTCTATCTCGGCGGCGCCGAGTGCATCCTCCAGACGCCGGCCGCGCTCCACAAGGTCGGCCAGGAGCCCGTCGATCTTCGCCACGTCCCCGTCACGGAGTTCGCGCGCGCGCTTAAGCACACTCGGAAGAAGCCCGAGGGTCTCTGCGATAGACAGCGCATGGCTCGAGCCCGGGATTTCGGGGATGAACCGAAAAGTCGGTTCGAGTGTTTCAGGGTCGAACGCCATCGAGCCGTTGGCCATGCCCTCGTACTCGTGAACGTGGTTCTTGACGATTCCGAGATGGGTCGTCGCGATCGTGTGAACGCTCCGGTCAGTCAGCTCCTCGAGGATGGCGATACCGAGGCTGGCTCCCTCGTCCGGATCGGTGCCGGAGCCCAGCTCGTCGATGAGCACAAGCGTGCGAGCGTCGGACTCCCTCAGGATCTCGTCAATGATCCTGAGGTGAGACGAGAAGGTGGAGAGGCTCATCTCGATCGATTGCTCGTCGCCGATATCGGCGTAGATGTCTCTGAAGACCGAAAGCTCAGTGTCGGCTCCGGCGGGAACATGGAGACCGGACTGCGCCATCATGGTCAGGAGACCGACGGTCTTCAGGGTCACGGTCTTCCCGCCGGCGTTCGGGCCCGAGATGACGAGCGTCGACGCCGCCTCTCCGAGTTCGAGGTTCAGCGGAATGACGTCGGCTCCGCTAATGCGGGAGACGGCCGCAAGCACCGGATGTCGACCGTCCAGAATCCGGATCCTCCCCTCGCGGTTCAGCTTCGGTCTCACCGCGTCCAGGTCGAGCGACAGAAGCGCTGTCGCCCTGTAGTAGTCGAACTCGGCGAGCAGCCTCAGAGAGTGCGCGATCTCACCGGACTCGAGGCCCACCATGGCCGTCAGCTCCCGGAGAATGCGGTGGATCTCCTTCTTCTCAGCGGCGGCGAGTTCGGCAAGCTCGTTGTTGAGCGGAACGGTGCCCATCGGCTCCATGAAGACGGTGGCGCCGGTCGACGACTGGTCGTGCACGATGCCCTTAAGCTTCGATCTTGCTGCACGCTTGACCGGCAACACAAGACGGCCGTTCCGGATGTGGACGGCGGCCTCCTGGATCGTGTCCCTCTCCATCTCCTTCTTGACTATTTCCTGAAGCTTCTCGTCCAGCCGGATCCGCGTCCGTTCGATCGCCCGACGGATCTTCCCGAGTTCCTTGCTCGCGGAATCGCGAACCTCCATCGCAGACTCGTCCACTGCCCGCTCGATGGCGTCCTCTATGTCCTTGCTGGGGCTGAGCCCTTGAGCCAGCGACCAGAGAGCGGGTGACGCCTCCGACCGGTTCTCGACGTAGTCGCGCAGGCTCCGGATTACCTGAAGTGTTGCCCGGACACCCGCGAGT
>DAOVNE010000060.1 GCA_030630395.1 Candidatus Eiseniibacteriota bacterium | reverse complement strand
TCTTGGAAGTATCCGGGACCGCTTCGCGAAGGAGCGTCCGCTCGAGGGATACGTCGTGGGCGCGTGTCTTCACGTCACCACCGAGACCGCCAATTTGATGATCGCTCTGGCAGCGGGTGGGGCGGAGGTGTGGCTGACCGCGTCGAATCCGCTCAGCACGCAGGATGACGTTGCCGCCCATCTGGTGAAGGACCATGGGATGCCGGTCTTCGCGATCCGCGGTGAGGACAACGACAAGTACTACAGTCACATCCGCGCGATCCTCGATGCTTCCCCCGGAATAACGCTGGACGATGGCGCAGATCTTGTGTCTGCGATTCACGAGGAGAGAGCGGATCTCATCCCCAATCTCATCGGGAGCATGGAAGAGACGACGACCGGGGTGATCCGTCTGAAGGCGATGGAGAAGGACGGCAAACTCCAGGTTCCGGTCATCGCGGTGAACGACGCCAACACGAAGCACATGTTCGACAACAGGTACGGCACGGGCCAGAGCACGATTGACGGCATTCTGCGAGCCACGAACGCGCTGATCGCCGGGTCGACGTTCGTCGTGGCGGGCTACGGATGGTGTGGGCGCGGGCTGGCCAACAGGGCGCGCGGGATGGGCGCCAACGTCGTGATAACTGAGGTGGATCCCCTCAAGGCGCTCGAGGCCGTGATGGACGGCTTCCGCGTGATGCCGATGGACGACGTGGCTCCATTTGGTGACATCTTCGTTACTCTGACAGGCGACATCCGTGTCCTGACCGGCCGGCACTTCGAGGCCATGAAGAATGGAGTTCTGGTTGCCAATTCAGGGCACTTCGACGTCGAGATCGACAAGGAGGCGCTCGTTAGTCTCGCAAGCGAGACAAGCCATCCAAGGGATTCCGTCGATACCTACATGATCAACGGGAAGCGCATAAACCTCCTGGGGGAGGGGCGCCTCATCAACCTGTCAGCGGCGGAGGGACATCCGGCGGCTGTCATGGATATGAGTTTCGCCAACCAGGCTCTCTGCTGCGAGTATCTGGCCAAGCTGGATAAGAGGCTTGAGGCGCGCGTCTACCCGGTGCCGGCTGAGATTGATGCGGATGTCTCACGGCTCAAGCTGGCCTCGATGGGAGTGGAGATCGACACGCTGACCGACGAGCAGAGGGAATACCTGTCCTCGTGGGAGTTCGGCACGTAGGCCGCTATAGATATTGTTGAGGGACGTTAATCGGGCGGGCATCTCGTTGCCGCCCGATTGGCTTTCTCGTCTACCTCTGGGCTCGCGCTGCCATCCAGAGTCCAATACCTACAAACAGAACGTTCACACTCCAGGCCGCGAGCATTGGATGAAGGACGCCTTGGCGACCCAAAACCTGGGCGACCTGGATGAGGCCGTAGTAGAGGAATGACGTGGAGAGGGCAATTGTAAACGCAAGAGCGAAGCCGCTTCTCCGGCTCACTATCGCCAGCGGAGCAGCCATCAGAGTCATGATGAATGTGACGAACGGGAACGCTATCTTCAGATTGAGCGCCACCTTGAGCGCGCGCGGATCACTTCCGGTCGCCTCGAGCTTGCCGATATAGTCCCTGAGTTCGAAATACCCGCGCTCCTCCGGTTCCAGAGGGGGACGCACGAGGTCGTCCGGCGTGGGCTCCGAATAGGAAAGGACGAACGTATCGAACGGGGTTGTCTCTTCGCCTGTCGCCGTGAACGTCCTGAGCCTTCCGTATGAGAGGACCCAGTGATCGGTCTCCCATCTCGCGGACTCGGCGTCGATCCGCATCGTCGGACGCAAGTCGTTGTCGAACTCCTCGACCGTGACGTTCTCCATCACCTGACTCCGCGTGTTGTAGCGCCGGGTCAGGAGCATGCTGCCATCCGGCCTCATGTAGATGAGATCTGTGCGGATCCTGGGGTCGCTCCCCGTCTTCCTGAAGTACTCATCCTCGATGGCGATCCGGTGTCGCGTGGCCGGCGGGAGGATCGTCTCGCCCATCAGCATCGTTCCAAGGCTGATGACGAACGCCAGACCGAGAACCGGAGAGAGAATCCTCCTCACGCTGAGACCGGCGCCCTTCATGGCGACAACCTCGTTCGAGCGCGTGAGACCACCGATGGAGAGGAGAGTTGCGAGAAGCACCGCTACAGGTGCGGTCAGAACGAAGATGAGCGGTGTTGAGTAGAAGTAGTACAGAAAGATGATCTTGAGAGGAACGCTGTTGTCGATGAACGTGTGTGCGTGGTCGAAGAGATCCACAAGGATGAAGATGACAACGAAGGACGCGAAGATGAGAACCAGCGGCTTGAGGACTGCGCGCAGGATGTAGGCACGGAGTATTCTCACTTTGTGTTGCTCCGTTTTGCGACCGGTACTCTGACGATGAAATCGACAACCCTCGTGATACGCTGAGCACGCCACTCAAGGCATGTTGAGAACGTGAGCAGAAGTCCGATTGCGCCGAAGAAGACGTTGGGCGCCCACATCGCGAGGGCTGCGTTTACATGGCCTCGATCTCCGAGCTGCTCTCCGCCCATCAGGAAGAGATAGTACACGAGAAAGACCAGGAGCCCTATCCCTGCTCCGATCCCGATTCCACCACGGCGGCTTCTGATGCCGAGTGGGGCGCCGAGGAGAACGAAGATCATGCACGAAAACGGAATCGACAGCTTCTTGTGAAACTCAACGTCCAAGCGTCTGGCCTTCTTGGAACTGCCCGCCATGCCCCTGAGTTCGCCATGGACCTTGCGCTGGAAGTCTGAGCGCTCCTCGCGAAGGTCGTGGCTTGACAGAAGCGCTACATCTCCACGCCTCATCGCGAGCAGGTCCTCGGTGTGTGATGAGAGGAGGGAATGGACGTTGTCGATCCTCCTGGCGGCCTCGACCCGGTTGACGTCTCTTCGAGAGGCAAGCTCGCTGACTGAGAGTTCCCGGTCGCCTCGCCTGCTACGCTCACTTCTGATCAGGGAACTCCCACCCTGCTCTATGTTTATGACATGCTTGTCGAATAGCAGACGATTGAATTTCGTCAGGTCATCTGCATCCGGCTCCAGGATTTCGCCATTCAGGAGCTCCACCCGCAGGATATCATTGGCGTCATCCAGGCTCAGCACGCCGCTGTCGGCAACAATCGTCTGGGGAGGACCATCAGCCGAGATGCGGTGTATCTTGACCGAGAACACTTCAGAGGTTTCGGAATCCATGCTATTGATGAAGATGCTGTAGCCGCCGGGCAGCTCGGTCAGAACGCCCGGCTCAATTGCAGCAAGTGGTTTGACCCGATGGATGTCGACGAGAAGACCTTTGAGGCGGTGGTTGGATGCCGGGAGCACGCGGTCCCCGAACTGGAACAGGCCAAACGCAATCAGGGCGGAGGCGGCCAGAACGGGTAGTATGAGTGAGAACACATTGACACCGGACGCCTTGGCAGCGGCTATCTCATTGTCTGCGGCGAGCCGGCCGAACGCCGTCAAGACCGCTACCATGACGGCCATCGGCACAGCGAGAAGAGTCATCCACGCGAGACTCAGAGCGAAGGCCTCCAATACGAAAAGGCCAGGCACACCCTTCGCAATGAAGAGATTGAGGTAGTCGACCAGGAAGTCCATCGAGAGGACAAAGTAGAAGATGGCAAGTCCGGCGGACGCAGGGACGAGATGTTGGCGAAGCACGTAGCGCGCGAGGATACCCATACCTTTACCTGCTCCGGACCGATTGTGGTAAGGAGGACATTCACTAGCTGACTGCGAGAACAAGATATACTACCATTCCGTAACGGCTAGCAATACGATTGTGATGCAAGAGCAGGAAGAGCGCTCGATGAGCTCCGATTCCCGCGTCGATATGCCCGTGCGCTCAGCCGCTGCCATCTGGAGTAAGATGATACGCGTATTCTTCAAGATGTCCCGGTCTCCATCGAACGATGAAGCGGCTAGGGGCCTGCCGGAATCTGGACCACTTCCTGGACGCGTGCCCGGTTGGGGCCGGGCCTTCTCCGCGCGCCTTCTGGCTCTGACGCTCGTTGTCCTCGCTGTCTTCACGCAGTTCGAGAGCGCCGTCCGTGCCGACGCCGGCTCCCCAGCGCCGCCTGACAGTTCTGCTCTCGTACCATCCGACACGCTGGCCGCCGTGCCGCCGGATACGCTTGCTCTGGCGCCGTCCGAGACACTTGCCGTCGTCCCGCCCGACACGCTTGCTCTGGTCCCGTCCGACACGCTTGCCGTCGTGCCACCGGACACGCTTGTTCTGGTCTCGCCCGACACGCTTGCCGTCGTGCCACCGGACACGCTTGTTCTGGTCTCGCCCGACACACTTACTGTCGTGCTGCCGGACACGCTTGCTTTCGTCCCGTCCGACACTCTTGCTGCCGCGCCAGCGGATAGCGTGGTTCCGCTCGACCCCTTCGCGATAGGGTTTCCGCTCAAGCTTGAGGCCGAGGCCGAGTTTGTCCGTCCGTGGAGCCAGGGGCCACGCATCCATCTCGCCGAGTCGGCCGCCACGGTAGTTCCTCTTCCAAAGTTCGTGCTGAGGAGCGTGCCATTGAGGAACGTCCTTCTCATTGATCTGGAGACGGGGCTCGTGACGGTTGAATCCCGAGTTGGGAGCGTCCTGACCTTCCTGGCCTACGCGGCTCCGCTCGATGAGTTCCAGGGACAGGTCGGGAGGCGTTCCGTGCGGGCGGCCTGGCTGGCCGCGACCAAGAGACAGCTTGCCGCGCTGAGAGATGAGCAGGCTGGTGGTCTCCTGGACATCGACATACCGATGCCGCTTCCGGGCCCCTTCGTCAAGGCGATCGGCCCCGGCGCCAACCTCAAGGTGCGTGGAAGCGAGCGCATCACGTTCGGAGGACAGACGAGCTACACCGTGGAGGCGCTCGAATCGGAATCAGGGCCGGTCTCGCGGTGGCCGCAGCTGGACATGGAGCAGCAGCTGACCGTGAACCTGGAGGGGACGATCGGCCGCAAGATACACGTCTACGTTGATCACAGAAGCGGTGGGCAAACGTTCGGAGGAGGCAAGGCAAACCAGATACGCGTTCACTACGACGGCGACGAGGATGAGGTGATCCAGAAGATCGAGCTGGGCGAGGTTAACCTGTCGCTGCCCGGAACGGAGTTTGTCAGTTACAGCGGGCATCACGAGGGTCTCTTCGGAGCGAAGATGTCCGCGCGCGTCGGCAGGCTGGATCTCGTCGTGATCGCCAGCAAGGAGGAAGGTGAGTCGGCTGGAGCGGGCTTCACCGGCAGTTCGGAATCCGACTCGCTTCAGATCAACGATATCTCATACAAGGCCAGGACCTTCTTCGCGGTCGACGGCGATGTCCTCAAGTACTCAAACACCGAGTTCTCCATTCAGGAGATCCACATCTACGTGGATGACAGAAACGGCTCAAACAACATCGAGACGGGCGCCGCTCCCGGCCGAGCCTACCTGGATGATCCCGTGGACGCGTTGCCGCCCCCGGGCGGTCCGACCCAGCGTGGTGACTTCGACGAGCTGGTCGAACTTGAGGACTACCTCTTCGACTATCAGAGCGGTGTCATAGAATTCATGAGAGCGGTCGCGACAAATGAGGTGCTCGCTGTGAGCTTCGTACGCTTTGACGGGTACTCGGTCGGCGGTGTCGACGGCGACAGCCTTCGGCTGAAGATGCTCAAGCGGGAAGAGCGCGTCGGCGGCACGGATTGGGCGCCGATCCAGCGCTACGAGCTGAAGCACATTTATGATCTTGGGAGCGATGACATTCCGGAGGACGGCTTCGAGCTTACGATCAAGAAGCGGGCATCGTCAGGAGAGGACCCGGAATCGGAGAACAGTGTGCCGTTCATCCAGATCCTGGGACTCGATACGCACGGTCTTGGAGGCGATCCCGATCCCGACGGAATCGTTGATCTCGAGTGGATAGACTTCGAGAAGGGCTACCTGGTCTTTCCGCATCTCACGCCGTTCTGTCCCGACTACGACACGACCGCCTTCTACTATCCTGAAGGCGGAGGCCCCGACGATATCTATGTGGCGGATGAACTGGAAGAGAAGAACTGCAGTGTCTATTCGAAGGAGATCTTCGACGCTGATGATGACATGTACTACATCGAGACATCCTACAATAATCCGCAGACGACGTTCTATCTTGGGCATATCAACATCATCGAGAACAGCGAGGTTGTTCGGCTGAACGGCGTGCGGCTCACGCGCGGCGTTGACTACACGATCTACTATCCGGCAGGTCAGCTGACGCTCCTCACGGAAGATGCGAAGGATCAGGATGCCAAGGTAACAGTGGAGTACGACTACAAGCCGTTCGGTATCGGGGGAGAGAAGACTCTGCTGGGCACGCGTGCCGTCTACAACTGGGGGCGGCATCTCAAGATAGGCACGACCTGGATGTACCAGAGCAAGGGGACGCCGGACGATCAGCCGAGACTGGGCGAGGAGCCGTCCCGCACGGTCGTCGGCGATGTCAATCTCAGCGCAGAGTTCAGGCCGGAGCTGATGACGCGGATCGCGGATGCGATCCCGTTCATTGATACGGATGCGGAGTCTTCGCTCAAGATCGCGACAGAGATAGCTGTCTCGATTCCGGAACCCAACACGAAGGGGTTCGTTGCGATCGATGATATGGAGGGAACGGAGAACGTGAGCAGGTTGGGGGTGACCAGACGTCTCTGGGTTCCCTCAAGTGTCCCCTTGGAGCCGCCTGGGATCTCGGCGGCAGACCGCGTGAACATCGACTGGTACAACCCGGACCGAAAGGTGCGCGAGGGCGATCTCCATCTGGATCTTCCGTCTCAGGAGGGCAACGACACACACACTGTGCTTGAGATCGACCACGGCACGACTGGGACGGCGTCGTGGGCCGGTCTGATGCGGCTTCTGGCGAAGACCGGAAACGACTACTCGAAGTACGAGTTCCTCGAACTGTGGATTCATGACAACGGTGATCGGCAGGGCAAGGTCCACATCGATCTGGGTACCATCAGCGAGGATTACTACCCGCTCGACAATCCGAACGGCGAATTCGACAGTGAGGACGTTGATCTCAATGGGTTTGACTACGACGAGGACACGGGTCTCGATCTCACCGATGGCGTCGATGGGGATTCGGTTTCGGGCGACGACGGTGACGACGACTACTCGTTCACCTATGGGTCCGACGACCCCAACAAGTACGCCCAGATTAATGGGACGGAGAACAACGAACGGCTTGACACTGAGGACCTGAACGGAAACTGGGATCTCGACACCAGCAGCAAGTACTGGGAACTCACGATCGATCTGTCGGATACCACCTATCTCGTGCAGGACAACAGCCTCGTCGTGAGCGGGAACCACTGG
>DAOVNE010000023.1 GCA_030630395.1 Candidatus Eiseniibacteriota bacterium | reverse complement strand
TGGTCGAAAACCGTGGAGACGGCTTCGCGGCCCCCATGATGTCCACGAACTCACCCGTCCAGGTCGTCGCCTGCCAGTCATCCTCATCCAATCTCCCGTCGATGACACGGGGGGATGCGGCCATATAGCAGATGTAGGTCTCGGGAAGGCGGTCCAGATCAGGCGTGGGAAACGTGTAGTCGGTTTCTGATGCAACTCCGAGATGCGGGCAGAGGGCTACGAGCGTCACGACTAGTACGGGAACCGGCAGTCTGCGAGTCATGTTGGACTCCTCAGTAGTAGAAACTGATCTGTATGAGCGCGCTCGCCGGCACGGCGCCGTACTCGCTTCTTAGCACCATGCCGTCCGGCAGTGCCCCGTACGGGAAGTAGGCTGATGCGAGAAGACTCACGTTGTCGGAAAAGGCCCACGCGCTCGAAGGATTGATAACACCTGAGCCATCAGGGCCGACTATCCACGAGCAGCTCGCCGACAGCGTGCCTCCAAGACCGTACGTGGCCTGAAGAGCCACGGCGTGCTTGCCGAGGATCTGCGCATCTCCGCGCATGTAGCGCTTGAAGACATCTGGATCCAGCAGGTGATCATCCAGGTCCTCGATCCTGTCCACGCCGAATCCGGAGTAGTGGTATTCGCCCATCAGGTAGAGTCCGTCACCCACATCCAGGCTGTACGATCCTCCGACGACCGCCTTGACGACGCGATCTTCAGAGCCCAGATCCCCTCCTCCTGGGTACGCATCGGGAGTCTGGAAGACGGCGAACTCACCGTGGACCTCGGTATCGAACACGGGAAGCGATGCGGTCACGGCGTAGAGATAGTCCTCGTAGCGCTTGCCGAAGATGACCTCACCGTCGACGCTGCCGGCGTACGCGGTTACGCGACCAACGAACGACGAGGCGTCGAGGGACTCACCCAGAGCTGCCACGACATCTACGGAGATGAGATCAGTGAGCGGGACGGTTGCGCGGACGGCGTCGATTCCGCGCCTCCACTCGCGGTCGCTCTCGAGCGGAGAGAACGGCGCGAAGATATCAACGGCCCCGAAGAGAACGCCTCTCCCCCAGCCGACCGCCTGCCGTCCGATCGTGACTTGAGCTTTGCCGAGAGACACTGCTGCATAGGCTCGGTCAAGCTCATGCCTGTAGGAGAACGAGTCGCCGATCTCTACGATCGGTTCATCGATCTGCCGGATCCTGTACGGAACATCTCCGCTCTCCGCGAACACCCACATCCCACCTGCAGCCCCGGCGTCCTCGGAGACCAATCGTGCCCGCTCTTCATATGCCAGGCCGATCCCCAGCCACGTGGCAGGCCGCGCCCTGAGCGTCGCTCTCAGGCGCCAGAGCGACGTGGAACTCCATCGCTCCGGGTAGAGCAAGGGCTCGTCCGGTGCGTGGGACAGAAGCGTGGTCCACTTGATGGACGTGTCGAGATCGCAGTAGCGGTCGCCCGTTTCGCTCGACCAGAGCTCGAACGCTCCCGCGGTAGATAGCGGAGCCAGCACGACCGTGGAGACGGCAAGTCCCAGGATGATCCCTCTGAGAGTCAATTGGCGCTCCCAGCCGCGTCCCCCGCGTTCTTAGTCTCATCACTCACAACTCTGCCGTCCAGGAGAGTCACGACACGGGTCGCGTGCGCCATTACGAGTGGGTCGTGGGTCGAGAAGACAAACGTCATGCCGTGCTTGTCTCTGAGCTCTCTCATCATCACGAGCAGGGCCTCTGAGTTCTCGCTGTCAAGGTTCGCCGTCGGTTCGTCCGCCAGAACCAGCCGCGGTCGCGCGACGATCGCACGGGCAACGGCAACGCGCTGTTGCTGTCCGCCCGACATCTCGTTGGGGCGTCGATTCGCGAGTTCCCCGAGCGAGAGGTCCTCCAGTATGGACATCGCCCGTTCGTGCCTCCCACCGTCCACACCCTGAAGTTCAAGGACGAATTTCACGTTCTCGAGAGCCGTCAGCACGGGTATCAGGTTGTACGCCTGAAAGACAAACCCGAGCGACGTCAGACGAAGCTCGGCGCGTTGCTTCCGACTCATGGCCATCAGGTCGTGACCGAATATACTGATATCCCCGCTCGAAGCGACATCAAGCGCGCCGATAAGATTCAGGAGCGTCGTCTTGCCGCTTCCGCTCGGGCCGACGATGGCGAGGAAGTCGCCCTCGTGGATGACCAGATCGAGCCCCCTCAGGGCATTGACGGTGATCTTCCCATTGTGAAAGTCCTTGGTGACGCCTTTCACGTCCACGAGGTTCGTGTTCATCGTTACGCCTCCCTGAGACTAAGTGCGGAAGTCGGATTCGTGCGAAGGGCGTACCATGCGGGATAGAGCCCCGCCACAAGCGTCGAGAAGAGCGCAATCCCGAATGCCAGCGGGATAAGCCACATGCCCATGTCGGCATACACGATGGGGTCGAAGAGCACACCCTCCGTGACGAAATCCCCCCCCATCATGTCGGCGAAGTTGTATCCCTGTGTGGCGCCCGGATAGATGAAAGGGAGACCTATGACCAGCCCGGCGGCGCCGCCAAGCACACCCATCGCCACCGCCTCGATCAGGATCAGACGAACGATCTGACCTCCCTTCATACCGAGCGCAATGAGAACGGCGAACTCGCGCTTCCGCTCGAGTATGGCGGTGAGCTGCGCACTGGCGACACCAAGCACAGCCACGACGATGACGACACCGACAAGGAGATTCATGAAGACCGCGTCGCTTCCCATGTCTCCGCCCTGCGAAGGAATAACGACTTTCCAGGACACGACGGGGTCGGGCCCCTCCAGAAGCTCCCCCAGTCGGACCGTCAGCGCATCGATGTACGATGGATCATTGAAGACGATCGTGATCTCCCCGACCCCCGGGTATCCGGTCAGCTGCTCCATCTCTGAAAGCGTCACGTGGCAGATGGTGGAGTCGATGGTGCGACTTCCTGTACTGATTATGCCGACGATGCGAAGCATGGCATACTTCATCTCACCACCCGCACCGGCAATCGTAATGAAGAGATCGTCGTCCAGTTCCACTTCGAGGCGCTCGGCGATGGCCGTTCCTATGACGACGGCTCCCTCATCCTCGCGCTCGAGATAGCGCCCCTCGCTCAGCACTCTGATGAGACGGCTGGTGTTCTTCTCACTCTCCGGGTCGACACCCAGCATCTCCACACCTGCCACACGCGTCCCGAAGGCAAGAAGCGCCGTGGTCCTCGAATGCGGAGCGGTGAACTTGACTCCGGCCATACCGTTGGCGATATCGAGATCCCGTTCCCAGTCCTCCAGGCGAAGATCGCTGTCACGGGTCTTGTCCCATGTCGCCGGGGCAATCCTCGCGTGCCCGAAACCACTCTCCGAGATCCCTCTTATCCTCATCTCGGCCCCGCCTCGCGTGAATGCGGTCATGTACAGGACTATGCTGCAACCGACACCAACGCCGATGATGGACATGAGCGTCCGGCGCGGGTTTCTGCCGAGAGTGCGGAACGCAAACTTCGCGAGGAGCGTATCTCTCATGACCTCATCGCCTCCACGGGCCGCAGGCGGACTATGCGCATGATAGGCCAGACGACGGCTATGAGTGAGGTGGCCAGTATCGCAGAGACAGCGATCACGATGTCTTTGGCGTAGATCTTGGGATAGATGAGAAGTGAGAACTGCATCCCCTGGAAGGCGACCTCGTACTCATCACTGCCCCCGAGAGCGGCGTAGTTGAGCCCGGACTCGGATGTCGCAGCGACGAATGCGATCCCAACAGCTGTGCCGATCGCGACTCCGAGTAGTCCGAGGATGGCCGCCTCGATGGCGATCATCATCGAGAGCCGGCCGGGACTGCATCCCAGTGAGAGCAGCATGCCGAACTCGTGTGTTCGCTCGAATGTCGACATGAGCATTGTGTTGGCAACGCTCGCCGCGGCCGCTATGAAGACGACGATCAGGACGATGTAGGCGAACCAATCCACCATGGTCGCCATGGTGACTACGAACGGCGCCAGCTCATCCCACGAGAGGATCTCCAGATCGGCAAGCGACGGCAGCTGCGAGAGGCGAACGACTGTCTCATCGATCAGTTCCCTGTCGCTCGTGTGTATGACGATCTCGTGCGCCTGGCCGGGCATCATGAGAAGCTCCTGCGCATCGTCGAGCGACATCACGATGCCGAGTCCGTGGATGATCTCAACCGCGGACCACATAACATCCCGAACGATGTACAGGTCGCTGGCAATCGAACCGTCGATATCCTGCCCGATAACGGCGATCTCCATGCCCGGCTTCAGATCGTGCCGCTCGGCGAATCCGGCCCCGACCATGATCCTGTGCTCCCCCAGTAGATCTCCCATACCATCCACAGGAAGAAGACCGGCCTTGTGGGACTCCGTTACCGGATCCACACCGACAACAACACCCATGAAGCCGTCCTCTGTGAGAGCGGCCATGACGGGCGCATAGATGCGCGCCGATGCATTCATAACGTTAGGATCGCTTCGTATGTCCGCGAGCAGACCATCAACATCATCAAGCGTGAGATCCATCGAACGATCATCTCGCCAGTCGTACGCGTGCACCTGCGCGTGCCCAAGCATGGGCCCCGTGGCCGAGTTGAAGAACTGCTCACCGTACCCGTGCATGAGGGCAGATGTCCCGAGGAATGCGAACTGCCCGATGGCGATGGCGCCGGCAACCAGCAGCGTGCGCTTGAGGTTGCGACCCAGATTGCGCCAGGCTATTCGGAGTGTGCTCAAGGACAGCATTGCGCTTCCCCATTGCTCTTGTCAGAACCCGTTCGCCGCGACCGCAGAACCCTAGCGCTTGCGCTCCAGGTACGCCAGGCTGAACATGCCATCGTCCAGATCGACATCAAACTCGATACTCAGATAGCGGAACTCCGTGCTTCTCCCCTCTTCCCTCTCGGGAATCACACGCATCACGGTAGGAACCAGGCGCCCTCCGATCCGCTTCACGTCCTCAAGCACCATCGTCCGGGAGAGCCGGTCCTTCCTGTCGAAGAACTGTAATCTGGCGGGAAGCCCGTTGTCCGAGAAGACCACCTCGACGCGATTCCAGAGGCCCGGCACATCAGGAAGGGCATCAAGCCTCACCTTCCAGCCTGGCGGATCGCTCGAACGACCGACGAGTTCAGCCGCATAGTCATCCAGGTACGAGGATTCCCGTACCAGATCATCGTTCGTCATGTCACTCCCCATCCACGAGCCCATCATCATCGATGGAGGAACGCGGATGACCCGGGAGATCTTCGGTAGGTAGTTCCAGAGGTTGTTCCCCACCTTGAGAGTCGCCATGCCGGCATCTCGTACGGGCGCCTCGATCACGATGAGCGCTTTCTCCTCCCCCTTGCTCCAGGAGCGCATGCGCATGGTCCGTGTCTTTCCCGGCCTCACGATCGTGATCTCGCTCAACGCCACAGTTCCCGGTGAGTCGTAGAGGTCATCGAAGCCTCGGAGAAGCTGTGCGACGTCGGGGGCGGTGTAGCCGGGAGGCACGATCGGGTCATCACAGACCGCCCGGCCGACGAGCAGAAGCAGCACGGTCAGAGCGAGCATCGCCGCCATGGTGTGAGGGATACGCCTGCTGGGTGTGGCCATTATAAACTCCTTGTTCTTCGTCGATCAGCGCTCGGTCCTGGGTCCCAGAAACGACGAGGCGCACCAGCTGAACAGCGTTATGACGATCGCGCCCAAGACCGCGGCGCCGAACCCCGCCAGCATGAAGCCGGGCAGGATCAGCGCTACGAGACCGAGCATTGCAGCGTTAATGACGAGAAGGAAGAGCCCAAGCGTGATGACCGTCAGTGGCAGGGTGAGGAACAGCACAACGGGTTTGACCACTGCATTGACAATACCAAGCAGGAAGGCAGCCAGTAGGATGGTGCCGAAGCCGAAGATGACCATGCCCGGCACGGTTATCATCGCTATCCACAGACCGATCATACTGATAAGAAGCCGCGCCAGGAACCGTGACATGCTTATATCCTCCAATCCGATCGACCCCTTGCGGCGACTATCTCGCCGAAGTAGATGCGGTGGTAGTCCTTCTGAGGGTAGCTCCCATCGATGTCAGGGTCCAGGAAATGCGCCGGCTCGAGATCGTCCCAGTAGATCTTCCGACACTCCAGTATCAGCTCTGCCTCGTCGAATCCCGGAGCCGCGATCAGAGACGACGCGATCGGAGTGAGGCCGGTATCCGCGATCTTGTCACCGTCCCGCCCCGATCTGGTGCCGAGGAGCTTGAGCGCCTCCCTGGCAGACTCGGGAAAGGCACAGAGCGTAAATGTGTCATATCGCTCGGTAAACCCGTACGTGTGGCGCGTCGGGCGCACAACTACCTGCGCGAATGGGCGGTTCCACATTGCGCCGATACTGCCCCAACCCACGGTCATGGTGTTGAAATCGCCCGCACTGAAATCCCCGGAGGTCAACAGGAGCCACTGGTCGAGCCACATGTGGCTTGGCCTGATCAGGAGTCTGTCTATCGGTATGTCGTGTCTGTCCATGGCTTCTCCGCTTGGCGGACGGGGCACTCGGGCCTCAAACTGGAATGAGCACCAGATGCGAGAAGGGCTCGCCCACGACGGACGAGCCCCACGCGACAACGTCCAGCGTCGTCCTTGGAGTAAACGGCTACTTGCCGATGTAGTCAAGCGTGAACGCGTACTTCCGGGACAGATCCCGGACACCTGAGCTCTTGAGCGCCGCGCCGTGCCCGGCCTCAACGTCCTCGAAGTACCAGACGTCCTTCCCAAGCCCCTCCAGCACCATCGCGAACCTTCTCGGTCCGGACGGGTCGACTCTCGGATCATTGTAGCCCGCGGTCACGAGAATTGGCCTGGCCACGTGATCCGCCTGGTAGATCGGTGAAAGACTGTGAGTAAGGTCGCTGCCGAGTTCGCCCATCTCGCGCTCCCACCCCGCTGCGAACGTCTGATCCGTATGCTGGTTCACCCAGTCGATGTCGGCACCTCCGACCTCTGAGACGCCGCAGGCGAACTTCTCCGGTGCGTGCACGGCAAGATAGTTGACGGTGTATCCACCGTACGATGCACCCCAGATGGCGGTCTTCTCAGGACTGCTCCACCCCTCGTCGAAGATGTAGTCGAGAGCGGCCTCCGCGTCCTCGAGGGCCTGAAAGCGCCCCTCCAGATTGTCGGCCTTCTCCCATGCGGGTCCGTAGCCGGTCGAGCCACGAACGTTGGGGTAGATGAAGCAGATGCCCTTCGACAAGGCCCAGGCGATGTTCCTCTGGAAGTACGGTCGACTCTGACCGGGAGGACCTCCGTGATAGTCGACGATGCACGGGTTCGACCCGTCCCTCGTTGCGCCCTCCGGAATGTAGAGAAGCGCAGGGATCATCACCCCGTCGGTGCTCGGATAGCGGATGACGCTCACGTCAACGCCCGAGAAATCGAATCCGAAGGTCGACACTCTGCCGATCTGCTGAAGCTCACTCGCTCCGGCCGCGAGAAGGTAGGCGGTGGGCGGATCGGACGGCGAGTTGAAATCGAACACGATGTCGCCGCGATCGTTCACGCCAACGGTCCCGATGATCCCTACCCCCGGCGCCGGCAGCGTTTCCGCACTTCCATCCAGATCCACACGGACAAGCTCCGAGTAGCCATCACGGTTGAGAACCGCCACTATGGTCCCCGTGGCGCGCTTGAAGTAGGCCTCGTCCATCTCCGCCTTCGGGTCGTACAGGAGCGTCAGCGCTCCTTCAGTTCCGATGGCCTTTGTTGGATCGAGAATCGCGATCTTCAAGAACTCGTCATCATCGGAGAAGGCGTCGCACATCGTGACGATGCGCCCGTCCTCGGTGTAGTCGCCCGACCAGTAGAGACCGACATCCGTGATGTCCCGAGTTTCACCACTCTCAACGTCGACCTCGAAGAGCTGCGTCTCAGAGAACGATATGAGCCTCACTGCCAGCAACTTGCCGCCCAAGTGGTCGATGAGGTAGAAGGCGCCCGGCTCGGTGTACAGCGTATCAACGACGCCGGATGCGATGTCGTACTTCGCGAACCAGATCTGCTCGGAGTTGTCGATCGAGAAGTAGAATGAGCCGTCGTCTATGATGTGCGGGGTCCCGAACGAGATGCCGCGGTCTTCAAGCAGGATCTCGTGGCTGCCGTCGGGTGTGAACCGGTAGATGTCCCAGTTCTCGTCCCCGTGTTTCATGACCATCTTGTAGAGATAGCTTCCGTCAGGCTCGAGTCTCGTCCCCCCGGGATTCAGACCATCCTCGGCCCAGCCGTTGGGTGTCACCTGTATCGGCCATCCGCCCGGTTCGTCCACATAGAAGAGCGCGCCCTGTTCACCCGTTATCCGCATGGTGAAGTAGATGCGCCCGTTGTTGTCTATGTACGGTGAGCCTATGTAGTCGATGCCCAGGATGTCACCGAGTTCATCGACTGTCGACTCCCAGTATGACGACGAGAGGATGCGCTCCTCTGTTCGTGCGTTCTGCTCTCCGATGTAGGCAAGAACGCGCGTCGTGTCCGCGTCGACCCACGGGTCTATCTCGGCGAGCATCGACTCGATTTCGCCTGCGGTCGCCATGCCCGGAAGAACGAGGGCGAGCACCGCTACCACTGAAACAACCACTACTCTGCACATTGGCGTGTCCCTTTCGTCCATAATCGTGTGCTGACAATTCCGTTCGACTCCTGCCGGCCCGAAGACTGCGTTCGACTCCTGCCGGTCCGAAAACTGCGTTCGGCTCCTGCAGGTCCGAAGACTATGCCTTGGTTCCTACCGGTCCGACTCCGGGATCCCCATTCCGCTTCTGTCGGGGAACGCCGGGGTTTCGGGGGCGCGGTACGGGTTCCGGATCAGTTCATCAAGCATGAGATCGATCGCTGCGTCGAGCTGCGGATCACCACCGTCGCCCATGAGAGCCGGGTCGTCGATGACCTCGATGTCCGGATCAACGCCGTACCCCTCGATGCCCCACGTCCCGTCCTTGTCGTAGAAGGCGAAGATGGGAACGGACGCGTAGCTACCATCGATCAGGCCGGGGTTTCCACTCAGGCCCACGAGACCTCCCCACGTCCGCGTACCTACGAGCTTGCCCAACCCGGCGGCACGGAACGCGAACGGGAAGTAGTCCCCTCCGGACCCCGCGGACTCGTTGATCAGCATGCACTTGGGACCCGGATGCGCGTAATCGGGCGAAGGGCCGTCCTCTCTGATGTAGCGCTGCGTCCAGTAGTTCATGATCGGCCTGTTCAGAAGCTCGATGAACCGCGTCGGCACCTGGCCGCCCCCGTTCCAGCGTTCGTCGATGATGAGGGCATCGTATCTGCGCTGCCCGCCGAACTGGCGTCTGAGTTCGTTCTGACCGTTGACGCCTGTGTCCGGCACGTAGATGTATCCCACGCGACCTTCGGATCTCTCCTCGACATAGGCACGGTTCGCCTCGACCCACGCTCTGTATCTCAAGCTTCCCTCGCCGGAGCGCGGCTCGACCACGATCTCCCGATCATCGTCGCCCATCTCCGACTTCTCACTTACGGTCAGCGTGATAGTGAGTCCGGCCATTCCCTGCAGCGCGGCCCAGGGGTCCTTCGATGCGTCGAGCGGCACTCCATTGACAGCAAGGAGGTAGTCCCCCTCCTTCACATCCATGCCCGCCCGAGAGAGCGGTCCGCGGGCGTCGGCGTCCCAGTTCCCACCCTCGAGGATGTTCGTGATCCTGTACGCTCCATCATCCAATTCGAAATCACAGCCGAGCATACCGACGGATACGCTCGGTGTCTCCTCGCGTTCACCGCCGAAGTAGTAGGCGTGTCCCACGTTCAGCTCACCGATCAGCTCACCGACGATATAGCTCAGATCGCTCCTGGAGGCAGCGTCATCAAGCATGGCCGAGTAGTCATCCCACGCGCCGTCCCAGTCGACACCGTGCATGTTCGGCGCGTAGAAGAAGTATTTGTATATCCGCCAGACATCGCGCAGCATCTGCCGCCATTCTGTGCGCGGGTCCACGTCGACGAGCATTCCCGCGGTCGGCAGGATGTCGTCGAAGCTCTGGTCGGACGCCGCATCGACGATGGCGAACGTACCGTGGTTGGCGGCCAGGATCTTCTCGCCGTCTCCCGACATGGCGAACCATCCCGCCGATGACAGGACGGTCTTCTCCATGTCGTCCTCATCCTCAAGATCAGCCAGCATCACACTGGCCGATCCTCGCTCTCCATGCGCCCTTCCACGAGACCCCCGTACGTACAGGAGCTGGCCGGAGCTGTTGACGGCGAGGTTCACGAAGGCCCCGGAGTCGATCGGAAGCAGGATGGCGCGGCGTTCGAAGCCATCAAGATCGATGGTGATGGGCTCCTCCTCGTCCTCTGCATCCTCGTCGTCACCCTCTTCATCACCCTCTTCGTCACCCTCTTCATCGCCCTCATCATCGCCCTCATCATCTCCCTCGTCATCCGCGTCCTCGTCATCCTCCGAGTCACCCTCGCCATCGCCGTCCGACTCGCCGTCCTCATCCTCCTCCGCCTCATCGTCATCCCACTCCTCGACATCGATCTCGGGAGCAAACGGCGACTCGGTCTCCGAGGAGAGCGGAACAGCCATCAGCCTGTCCGTCTGAGTGTAGGCCCAGTTGCCTCCCTCGTCGGCGTACGTCGGCGATGAGAAATCACTCTGGGTCGCATAGAAGAGATACGTGCCGTCCCGATCGAACACGGGCCAGGTGTCACTGAAGATACCGCTCGTGACCTGGTGGACCTCATCATTCTCGACGTCATACAGGAAGACAGCGCTGTTCTCGCGCTCTGAGACAACGTCTGCGAAACTGATCCAGTTGGAATCGCTCGACCAGCTGATTCCCGGTGAGCGGTACGAGTAGGCCTTGTAGACGCTCCGCGTCTTCTTGCCTTCGATGTCGTGCAGATGGAGCGTCCCCGTCTCATCCCAGAATGCGATCATCTCCGAGTCGGGGGACCATACGGGGCTGTTCAGGAAGCCGAGCTTCTCACTCGTCAGGCGGCGCGTCTCCCCCTTGCCGTCCGATTGCTTGATGTAAAGCTCGTAGCGATCGGTCTCATCGGAGAAGTACGCGATCCATCGGCCATCCGGACTCCATGCGGGATCCCGCTCGGCTACACCATTTGTTCTCGTGAGATTCTGCGGTGTCCCGTTCTCGGCCGGGAGCGACCAGATGTCACCCCGCGCGCTCGCGACGGCCCGCACACCGGTTGCAGAGATGTCGCCCTCGCTCAGCGTGTCCGAAGCATCATACGACTTCATCCTGAGCCTCGGCCTGTCGCCCGGCACCGTGATCTC
>DAOVNE010000222.1 GCA_030630395.1 Candidatus Eiseniibacteriota bacterium | reverse complement strand
GCATGAAGTGCACGTCTTCCCGCTGACCCCTGATGTCGAATACACGTTGTGCGCCTTCAGCGAGTCGCCCGGCGGCACGTGCTCGAGCGATCCGTACACGTTCTATCCCGGGCCGCCGAGCGGTGTGGAATCCAATGACAAGCCGGCCGTCATCATCCGGCCGGGAGTCTGGGAGGCATTGGAGACCGAGGCACGGATTCGCTGGTCCACGGACCGTCCGTGCACGACGTGGGTGGAGTATGGGGTCGACTCGAGCTACGGGAACATCGTGTCGGCAACAGGGCTTAGCACGTGCAGGTTCGAGGCCATCCTGCTCGATCTCGAGCCCGGCAGCAAGTATCACTACCGGGTCTGTGCGTGGGACGAGTGCGGAGGAATCGTCATCGGAGAGGACATGACGTTCCGCACGGCAGCGCCGCCCGACCTTGAGCCACCGGCCGCGCCTGGAGGGATCGCCTGCAGGGCGTCGGACGACGGCATCGTGGTCACATGGCTGCCAAACTCAGAGGACGATCTTGCGGGCTACTTCCTCTACCGTGTCAGGTTCGATCCCGCCGGGGGTGATGACTTCGGCCGGACCGAGAAGCTCAATGAGGATGCCCTGACGGATACGCTCTTTCTCGACTCTCATGTGGAGCCGGGTGGCGGCTACGCCTACTATGCCACAGCCATGGATACCACCGGCAACGAGAGCGATGCCTCCGAGGGGGCATCGATGACGCTGGCTCCCGATCCGCCGGCCTCCATCCTGTTCACTCGATACCCGAACCCGACGTTCGATTCGGCGACGCTCTCCTTTGACATCCCCGGTCCTGAACCCTCGGATGTGACTCTTCGGATCATCTCAATCAACGGGCGTACCGTGCGTGAACTGACGCGCGGGAGCTACGATCCGGGAAGCTACTCCATCGTCTGGGACGGAGAGGATGGGAGAGGTGATTTCGCATCGAGCGGCATCTATCTCTGTGAGTTGATCGTGGACAACAGGATCTTGAGAGAGAAGCTCACGCTCATCCGCTAGAAAAACCCACCCCGGCACCTATATCCACAAATCCAGTTGACACATCGCACTGGTCCTGCTACTTAATGCGTGGCAGATGTAGTCGTACGCTCATGACGACATAAAATATGTGTGCCGCGAGCATCCACGTGATGGTCGCGCGCAGTGGGTATGTGAGGAGGAACAGAATGAAGCTGCTGGGGATTGCTATGGCGGTGATTGCGATGCTGGGTCTGATGGCGTCCGTGGCGGGCGCCGTGTATGTCTCCGAGCTTCTCTTCATCGGAGCCGGGACGTACGACCACGATGCGAATCCCACCGACCCGTTCGGCTACGGTGACTACGGGACCTTCGATGCCAGGTACAATCTGAGCGTCCGCGTTCCGGGTGAGGTCTGCAACTGGTATTTCGACCCCACTCTCAGCATTGATCTTGTGGGGCGGACCAACCATCACATTGGAATGGGTGAGAGTGGTATCGAGATTGATGGCGATCTCATTCCGTGGGGCGCAATGGGGTACAGTTGGGAGGCAGGCAAGGGGATCTATCTCGGGCTGGGGGATGCGTCATCGTTGGTGGGGTTCGATCCGGACGTGCTTATTGGTGACTACGCCTGGGACCTCGACGGCGGCGGTGATGATCTCACGCTTAACATACAGCCTTCCTCCAGTAGCGTGCTGGCGTATTCGGTGCAGATGAGAATGTACAGGTCATTCTCGTGGCTGGCCGGACAGCCTGTGACTGAGTGGATGGCCGCCTGGATGTCGCCATTCGTAGGTGGCATTGCCATGGACGGGCTGGACCACGGATACAGGAAGATGGCGACGCGGCTGGGTCTGTGGGACACGGAGGACTACGCCATCAGCTACAGTGGGCGGATGAGGGTCACCGGCTGCGATGAAGCGCCTGTGCCCGAGCCCATGACCCTGCTCCTGTTTGGTGGGGGCCTCGTGGGGGCCGCGCTACTGCGAAGACGCCGGTAGGAAACAGCATATAGCTAGCTATACTGAAGGGGTGGGTCCATGACTCACCCCTTCAATTATGTGCAGATTAGCTCTTGCCGACTTGTAGAATCTGTGGTACTATTGATGTTAGTGGATCGAAACGCAAGTCGCTCGCTGTACATGCCGCATTGACAGGAGGTAGTACCATGAGACCCCTCGTGCCTGTGATGATAATTGCTTTGTTGTTCCTGGTGGTTGGCTCAGCCGATGCGAGCCTTCTCAATGACTGGTTCGGGATCGAGCTCTCCGTCGATGCGATGGGGACGTTCAATCACGACTGGACACCGACGACGGCGACAGCCGACTATGTAGTCGACGACAACTGGAGCGCGCACTTCGGTAGACCAGCCCACGGTGGGGAGCAGTTCGACATTGAGGCCATCTATTTTGACAACGATGCCACGAATGCATACATCGCGGTCGTGACCTCATTCTGTGTTCCGGGTGGTGTGGACTTCCTGGGTGAGCAGATCATCGCGGGAGATCTCGCACTCGATCTCGGACTCGGGATGTACGAGATGGGTATCGACATCGATGGTGGCACGGGTACAGTCGCTGCCACGAGCGTGGATGATTGGTACCAGGGAAACAACCAGTACGTTGCCGAGCAAGGCCTCACGAACTTCAACGGCGGGGCGACGCTGGGAACCGCCTCGGTCGACTTCTTCACGTATGGCCTGGTCGAGCGTGGCTATGGGACCTACGTTTTCGAGATCACGGTTGACCGCGGTCTCCTCACTGGTGCACCGAGCTTCGACAACTCGATCGGTATGGAGTGGACGATGGGCTGCCGCAACGACGTCATCAGTCTCGACGGCGACTTCGACGGCGAGCCCGTGGTTCCGGAGCCAAGCACTATTCTGTTGCTCGGAACGGGTCTTGTGGGAATGGCCGGTGTCGTTCGGAGACGCAGGAAGTAACAGACTGAGTATTCGAGCGTACGACTCAGTAGAAAGGGGCAGGGAGTTCTTCTCCCTGCCCCTTCTTCATTGTAGGTCGCTCACCCCGTGGGAGCGGTGTCGGATCAGTCGTCCCACCCCTGGTTCTTGAGGAGCTGGTCCTTGGGCACGTCCCGGATCGGTCGGGCCGGAGAACCCATGACGATCTTCCCTGCTGGGGCATCTTTGGTCAGGACAGAGCCGGCCGCCACCAGCGCGTCAGCGCCGACGGTCTTGCCTGGGAGTATCACGACTCCGGCTCCGATTCTGCCTCCCTTTTCAACTGTGACGCCCTTGAAGTGCTTGAACCGCTCCTCAGAGCGCCCGACGAAGTTGTCGTTCGATGTCGAGACGCCGGGGGCGACAAAGACCCTGTCGCCGAGCTCGGAGTAGGCGGTGATGTAGCACTCGCTTTCCAGCTTGCAGCGGCGGCCGATGCGGCAGTGGTTCTCCACCGTCACGCCTCTGCCGACGATCGTGTACTCGCCGACAACGACGTTCTCCCTGATCGACGCCAGATCGGCCACGAGAACCCGTGTTCCAAGTTCACAGCCCGCATACACGACAACGCAGGCGCCGATGATGCACTTGTCGGCTATGATCGCGGGCGGGACATCATCCCCTTCGGTCGTCGCGCTCAGAGCGGCCTTCATCGGGAGCTTGCCGATGACGGTGTTGTCGTCGATCCGGACGCCGTCCCCTATGACCGTCCCCGGATGAATGACAACGTTGCTCCCAATCTCACACCCCGCACCGATCTTCACATCCCGCTCGATGACCGTGAAGTAGCCGAGCGCCGTGTCTGCACCGATGGTTGCCGAGGGGTC
>DAOVNE010000183.1 GCA_030630395.1 Candidatus Eiseniibacteriota bacterium | reverse complement strand
TCACGTCGTACTTGACGGTCGCACAGTCGTAGACCCACATTCCGTAGTCGGTGCTGTAGCCGGTGACGTATGCGTTTCCGTAGCTGTCGAGGACGATGTCCCGCGCGGAGTCGAGGGATCCGGCGGTCCCGCCATACCTTGATAGCCAGATCAGATCTCCATCCGCGTCGTACTTGATGGTCGCATAGTCGTGATTGTCCCATCCGCCGGTGTGGCTGCTTCCGGTGACGTATGAGCTTCCGTCTCCATCCAGAACGAGATCCCACGCCAGGTCCCACGTGTTGCCCGGTCCGTTGTAGCGAGCGACCCACTTCTCATTGCCGCCAGAGTCGTACTTGATGGTCGTGTAGTCATACTCTGAGGCGTCTGCCCAACTGCGCCCCGTCACGTACACGTTGCCCAGGTCGTCCACGGCCACGGCCTCAGCCCGGTCATCGCCATCGTCCGGGCCGTTGTATCGCGCCACCCACTCCTCGTGACCGTCCGGAGCGTATTTCACCGTCGCGAAGTCCTCCGCGGTTCCGTCACCCCAGCTATGGCCGGTCACGTACACGCTGCCGTCCGTGGCGACCGCGACAGCAGAGGCATGGTCGTTTCCAAGCACGGGGTCATTGCTGTACCGCGCAACCCAGAGCTCATCTCCGGCCGAGTTGTATCGGATCGTAGCGTAGTCGTAGTCGGTGTCCGCGCTCCCATAGCTGTGACCGGTCACACAGACGCCTCCGTCGCCGTAGAGCGCAACAGCCGTGGCCTCGTCATTCCTGCCGCCGGGACCATTGTATCTTGCCACCCACATCCGGCTACCGCTCGCGTCGTACATGATCGTGGCGTAGTCGCTCAGCGTGCCAGATCCTGCGCTCTCGCCTGTCACGTACACGTTGCCGGCGCTGTCTACGGCCATGCCTCTGACGTAGTCGTGATAGCCGGCAGGTCCGTCATACCTGTCCAGCCACAACTCGACACCGTCAGATCCGTAGGCGATAGTCACATAGTCACTGATAAACGAGCCATGGGGGGTATTGCTGTTGCCGGCGACATAGACGTTGCCCAGGGCGTCTACACCGACGCTGCTTCCGGAATCCAGTAGGTGGTCGGGACCGTCGTATCTGGCGACCCACTCCTCATACGGCTCCTGGGCTCCTGCCCAGGCGGCAAGAAGCGACAGCGCGGTGACAACGACGAGCAATCTCACAGCTCTCATCATCTCCTCCATTGTGTACGTGCACGCGCGCGGATGCAGCCACGCTCTGCGGGGCAGTCACACTCTCATGATGAACAGGACACACAACTGGGAGGCAACGCAACAATACTAGAGATTGTGCGCTGAGTCAAGGTCAGATCGCGCGGTGTTCCATCTCGCTGCCCGTGCCGACAGAGGGGTGGATTGAGCGTAGGATCCCTACTCCGGGTAGCTTTCGAACAGCTTTCCCCACGGGCTCTCGCGCTTCCATTTCTCTACGACGGGGACGCCCTTCGTCGGGTACCAGAACTTGTCGTGGTAGAACTCGCTCGCGAAGATGAAGATCTTGACGATGGGCGTCTGGAAGAGAAGCTTCTGAAAGATCCTGAGAGGTGAGCGCCAGAGCAGCATGCCGGCGCCGGTTCCCAGGTTCACGCCCACCTTGAAGCCCCATCGTTCATCAGCCAGTTCAGGATCGCCGACGATCTCGATCTGCCGGGGATCTCCCTGCCCAAGGCCGCGCTCAGTGGCGCGCGCGATGTAGCGCATCTCCATCGGATTGAAGCCCATCATCTGTGCCGCAACCGCGTCGATGGCCACCTGATCGTCCGACGCAAGGATCACGTCCTTCTGGTGGGGGATGAGCGTCCGCGGCCCGGGGCCGCTCCCGGCCGTGGTCCCGTCCATCGTGCAGAACAGACCCGTGTGGATCTCCTTCTGGATGGCGAGAAGATCGACGATCGTGTCGTGGATCCAGGTGTGCGTCATGTGACGGTTCACGTTCAGTAGCCCGCCGAAGGCATTCTTGAGGGCTCCCGTCGTTACCGTGTAGCTGTGCGTCTTGACGGTCGGCAGATGGACGATGTTCTTCCCGAAGAAGTAGTCCGGGAGGTAGATGCCGTCGGGGAAGATCTTGTCGAGCACCGCCATCTCGGCCTTGGGCTCGTACTTGATCCACGTCATGTCTTCCGGTTTGAAGTTGTACTTCTTTGGGATCCCATACTTCTCAAGGACGGGACCGAATTTGTTGTAGCGGTCTCCAAGATCCGCGATGGTGACAACCGTCTTGTTGTGTACATCGACCAGATCGTCAAACCCGGCGCCCTTGAGGCCCAGGATCGTTCCCTCGAGCTGCCACGGGGTCGTGTTGGAGCCCGGATACATGAGGTGCCAGCTGATGTTATCCTTGAGGATCGTGGTGGCGGACTGATCGAGGGCATCCCTGAGCCCAGCGAGTTCACAGAGCCTCTGGTAGTCCTCAAGCACCGTATCGGGCTTCGTCCGGAGTACTGCTACCTTCGACTTCGCCACATTGCGCTCCCTTGTCGAGACTCGACGGCCGCCCGATCAGTGGCCTCTAGCCGCCCGATCGGTGGCCATTCGCGCGAAAGCGGCCTGCCATCGGCACGCCGCTCTCCGCTGACTTTGGTGCCGAAGGGGGGACTCGAACCCCCACAGGGACTAGCCCCACTGCGCCCTGAACGCAGCGCGTCTACCAATTCCACCACTTCGGCATGCTACATCTGAACTTCAAGCTTAGTCTCACACCCAGTCTCAG
Organism: Candidatus Eiseniibacteriota bacterium; assembly: GCA_030630395.1. GTDB lineage: Bacteria > Joyebacterota > Joyebacteria > Joyebacterales > Joyebacteraceae > Joyebacterum. The sequence goes on along the minus strand of DAOVNE010000183.1, from coordinate 1,532 downwards.
TCAACCAGAAAGGACCTCGCACGGGCTTCCCGAGACTGACGCGACGTGCGGGTCGGATGCAACCGGCGGCGTCGGCTGCTCCGGAACTCGCACAGAAATTCAGCCTTCGCTCTCGTTAGACTATTGACACATACTAGAACCTGTGGTATTCTAATAGTGTGCCTTCGTGACTTGGTCGGCTGGCGCCCGATACTTGGAGACACCACGGAACCAGCGAAAATGGCGCGCATCCTGTTGTCACAGCAGCGTTGGTCTGGATGCTCTCCTTCCGACGTCGCCGGCCAGGAATCAGATGGTGGGGATCAGCCTGAACTTCAGGAGGCGCGGGGTTCCTGTCGCCAGTAGCAGCTTCCATCGGCGACAGATGCGTGCCCCGACCAGGTTCCAAGAGACAGACGGGGGGGAATATCTCCCCGCCTGTCTCCTTTCCTGCCCACTGTTCGCCTGCGCCCTACCCACTGTTCGCCCGCGCTCAGCTCACTGTTCGCCTGCGCTCAGCCCACTGTTCGCCTGCGCCCTGCGCAGGTTCGCCCGCGTGGCGCTCTCTCAGGCATGTGGATCACACGCGCGGCCCATTCCCCTCAATCCGCTTGCCCTTGCCGAACGTGCTCTGCTAGCATCCCCTGGAGGATTCGGAGCACGCCTTGCGTGCGCGGTAGGGTCTGTGGCATGCCCGGTTTGGCGTGTACTGGTGACGGCGATCGGAGTTGCTCGAGTGGCTGACGAAGTCAAGATCATCGCGAAGAACAAGCGGGCACTCCACGACTATCATGTTGTGGACGCCCTCGAGGTGGGGATTGCTCTCAAGGGGACCGAGGTCAAGTCGGTTCGTCTTGGGAAGGTCCAGCTGATAGATGGATTCGCGAGAATCGAAGACGGCGAGCTCTACCTCCACAATGTTCACATCAGCCCATACGAGCAGGGCAATCGCTCGAATGTCGATCCTCTTCGAAAACGGAAGCTCCTGGCTCACAAGGCGCAGATCAGACGGCTTCACCGGCAGGTCCAGGAGAAGGGCATGACTCTGATTCCCATCAACATATACCTCAAGCATGGACGGGTGAAGGTGGAGATTGGTGTCTGCCGAGGGAAGCGTGTCTATGACAAGCGTCGAGTGTTGGCCGAGCGGGATGCGAAGCGGGACATCGACAGAGCCCGCAAAGGACATAGGCTGTCGAGTGATGGCTAGACGATTCATGCGACATAGGACTTGGTTCACGCTGGGCGTGCTCGCTCTGGTTCTGGGTCTCCTTCCGGGGCCGGCGGAGGCAGGTGCTGTTCGTATCGTCTTCGCGGACGGGGCAAGAAGCGAGCGCGTGGAGACGACCGAGCGAGACGGTGTCACGTACTTCAGCCTCGCCGATGTGGCTCGTGCCATAGGGGCCGCCAGACACTGGAACGCACGATCGCGCAAGATGGTGCTGAGTGTCGGCGAACACAGGGTGACTGTATCTGCGGACAACGCGTTCATCACCGTCGATCAGACCGTGATGAACGTTCACCATCCGGTGCACATTGCCGACGGAGGGTTC
>DAOVNE010000188.1 GCA_030630395.1 Candidatus Eiseniibacteriota bacterium | reverse complement strand
TCTTCCAGGTCTATGCGACCGACGAGACGACCATACTTGTGACCTTCACGGAGGATGTCGACGAGGTGAGTGCGGGAACGGCCACCAACTACACCATCGCAGGTCTGACCATCAGCAGCGCCGCGCGCGACGCGTCGAACCACGAGCAGGTCGTGCTCACCGTGTCCACCATGTCACCCATCAACTACACACTCATCGTCGACGGCGTCGAGGATCTCTACGGGAATGCGATGGTCAACGTGAACTACAGCTTCGATTACGTCGATATCACGATCCCTGCGGGGTACTACGACAGCGCGGAGGGACTCTTGGGTGAATCCCTGCAGGCGGCCCTTCATGCGATCATCGACGACCACGCCGTCCAGTCCTACCAGTACTCGTGGACCGCGTTTCGGAGCACCGATGACAAGCCCAACGGGAAGGTCTGGGACATGTACTCGGACGTCCCGGGCGGTGTGCCACCCTACGAGTACACGTTCGGTGTTGATCAGGGTGGGGTCGGTGGTGTGGAGGGCACGGGCTACAACCGCGAGCACTCGTGGCCAAGCAGCTGGTACGGGGGCGAGGTGTCCCCGATGTACTCCGACCTGTTCATGATCTACCCGACCGACAACTACGTGAACAACCAGCGCGGTTCCGACCCATACGGCGAGGTGGACTCGCCGAGCTGGACGTCCTTGAACGGAAGCAAACGGGGTAACTGCTCGTACTCAGGTTACTCCGGCCTCGCGTTCGAGCCGATCGATGCGTACAAGGGCGACTTCGCGCGCACCTATTTCTACGTGACCTCACGCTACTACTCCGAGGATGCCGCGTGGCCGGGGAGCGCCATGAGCGACGGCGCCGAGCTTCTTCCGTGGGCCGTCAATATGCTGCTCGATTGGCACATTGACGATCCCGTGAGCCGCAAGGAACTCGAGCGAAACGGCACCGTCTACACGATGCAGGGGAATCGCAACCCATTCATCGATCGTCCTGAGTTCGCAGCCTCCATGTACGTCACGACAGATGTGGGCGAGTTCACGGAGCCGACGTTCAGCCTTTACCAGAACGCGCCGAACCCGTTCAACCCGACGACGACCCTGAGCTTCTCTCTGTCCGTGTGTGCGGTCGTCGAGCTTTCCGTCCACGATGTCGGCGGGCGGCACGTCACGACGCTGGCGTCAGGCGAATTTTCCGCAGGTCCTCACGCCGTCGTCTGGGACGGTCGGGACGCAAGTGGGTGCGAGGCCGGATCCGGTATCTACTTCTACAGCTTGAAGATAGGGGAATCGCACGAGCGTCGGAAGATGGTGCTTCTGAAGTAATATGGAGCGTCTGACCGTGGTTTGGGGCCCTCACCGCACAAAGACTGACGATTGCGCTTGACGTGGCTGGGCCCCTGCGCTATGCTGTTCTTTAGCAGAGGCGACCATGTTGGTATGTTGACATACCCTGAGACTCTTAGGAGGGACTTGGCGCAGACGCCGGTTCCTTTTTTGTTTTTCGGGGGCGCCATGAGGTGCCCGAGAATATGGAGCGGTGCTGGCGGTCGGCGGATGGTGCCACCTGCAGGGGCGAATGGACCCCGTAATGAAGAAAGTCGGAGGGTCGGACGAAACCCGGCTCCCGGCAGGACAATCGTCGGTGTAAGGGATTATCCCTGCCTGGCGAGTTCAAGAGAGGTAGCACACAGTGAGTACGACAGGAACAGTGAAGTGGTTCAATGACAGCAAGGGCTTTGGCTTCATCTCATTGGAAGATGGGTCGAAGGATGTATTCGTTCACCACTCAGCGATCCAGGGCGGCGATGAGTTCAAGACGCTGAACGAAGGCGATCGCGTTGAGTTCGACGTTGTTGCGGGCGAGAAGGGCCCGGCAGCAGAGAACGTCGTAAAGGTCGAAGCCTAGCTGCGGCCTGTCCGCAGATCAGCATGAGGCACAGGGCCACCCCGATGGGGTGGCCCTGTTTTTTTGTGTCTCCGGCCGCAAAGCGTCGCTCTTGCCATTGCGCGCAGGCTCTGGTCTAGTACAAGCAACGATGCCATCTTCATGAAGGGGCATCCTCGAGGTGCCCCTGCGTACGGAAACTACGCGCGGCACGGCGCCGGGCATCGAAGCCGCCACCTGCAACGAGGGGTGCCTCTCTCTTCCTTCCCTCCGGTTGCGTGCGTCTGGCGCGTGACGATTCGTGCGGCATCTGGTAGAATCCCTCGACTTTATGACCATGCACCATATCGGAGGACGATCGCACATCGCGTCCCGGAACGCCTTGCCTCCGATGTCAACGAAGGGGGGATCCACGTGGTTACACCACAGAGTATTGCCCGCGCCCTTCCTCTTCTTACCTTGGCTCTTGTTGTCGGCGTGGTCGCCACAGCGATGGCCATGCCACAGTACGCATCGGAGACCGGTCTTGCCTGCGGCGCGTGTCATGAAGACGGCGCGGATGCCGGTCCGCTCACGGAACTCGGTGAGGACTTCCTTCTCGCAGATCACGTGCTTCCGGCGGGGTTTGTAGAACCGTCCAACCTCCAGATATGGCTCAGGGGATTGGTTCGCTTTCTACATCTGGTTGGTGGCGTAGTCTGGTTCGGCGCCATCATCTACATCCACCTCTTCCTGACACCCCGCCGCTTCGCCAAGGGCCTCCCGCGTCCCGAGATGAGGCTCGGGTGGTACTCCATTGTTTTGATGGCGGTGACCGGGACACTTCTCACCATCTGGCGAGTGGACTCTATGGATGAGTTGTGGACGACGGCGTTCGGGATCGTTTGGATGATCAAGTTCGCGGTCTTCCTAACGCTCGTGCTGATTGCAGCCGCTGTGACGACAGTCATCAATAAGAGAATGCGACGGGAGGCAGAGTGCGCGGGTGGAGTGGGGGCGTGCGGCCGCGTGAGGTTCGCCTTTGATGGAGTACTCTATGACGCCACGGACAGCGCGTCATGGAAGGGGGGCGTCCACTTCAATCGGCATCGGGCGGGGACCGACCTGACGGCGGCGATAGCGGATGCTCCGCACGGTCCTGAGGTGCTCACGCGTATCGAGGCAGTCGGGCCAGTTCCTGAAGGTGGTGGCGAGAAACTGTCACGACCGGCCCGGGTCTTCGTAGCACTGGCGTATTTCAATCTGATCCTGATAGCCATCGTTCTCTTCTGCGCCTCCTTCTGGGGTTGGGGGCTCAAGCTGATCGACTGATGCAGTACGATGGCGGTGAGCGCCTCGCGTGCAGTATGAGGGGATTGCTCAGGCTGGAAAACCTGCACTGCCGGGATGGATGATGAGAACTCACACGGGGCCGCTCAAGCGGTTCGTGGATATGGCGTCGTCTCCGTCGGGGGAACGCTCGCTTCTCCTGGATGTGGTCGCCTTCTCTGCGGCCATCGTTGCGGCGAGTGTCTTTCGCTGGGAAGCCACTGACATCATCTGGGGACTCTGGGTGTCGAGTCTGTCCGTCGGTTTCACAACGATCGTCGTTGGGATCGCGTCCCGGGCGAAAGACCCGTCCTCCGGACCGCTCACAGAGAGGCTCGCAGGAGGCTTGGGGATTCTGGCGTTCTTCACCTTCCACTTTGGGCTCTTCCACCTAGCACACAGCGTATTCCTGAGCACGTTCTTCCCTATTACAGATGATGATTCCTTCTTGAGCATCTTCTCGACGTGGTTCGTGGCGCTCCGTCTCTACTGGCCGTTTGTCCTGATGACTCTGCTTCCGAAGCTGCCGGGGCTCAAGCGCCAGTGGCGCGGACCAGACAGTGTCGATGCGTCATTTGCCCAGCCGTATGCGAACGTTGTGAAGATGCACCTACTGATCTTCGTCTTCGCCGGCCTGAACGCTGCAGGACTCAGTCGGTATGCCGTCTACCCGGTTCTCGCGTTCTACTTCTTCCCGTGGAGGAGGTTCATGAAGGCGTATCGGGCGTGGGGCGCTTAGGCGTAGTCAGGCTCATGACTCAAGTAAGGAGAGCCAACCGTGCAGGCATCCGGGCACACACTCCACGTCGATCGTCCGGGACCAGTCCAGGTGACCGACCGCATCGTGTCACTCGATGTCCTGAGGGGGTTTGCCATTCTCGGCATCCTCATCATGAACATCCAGAGCTTCTCAATGATAGGATCAGCCTATCTCAACCCGACGTCGTACGGCGACCTCACCGGCGTCAACTGGTTGGTCTGGTTCCTGAGTCACCTCTTTGCCGATCTCAAGTTCGTCTCGATA
>DAOVNE010000327.1 GCA_030630395.1 Candidatus Eiseniibacteriota bacterium | reverse complement strand
GAGGCGGAGTTCCTCTTCGATGGTCTGGTAGATCCCGACCAGTACGGCGGGCGGCGAGAATCTGAGCAGTCGGAGCGTCGTCGGAACTACCCCCTTCGACCTGGCCGTGAGCACGACCTGGTCTATGGCCATGTTCTCGGCGGCCGGGGCAACGCCGGTATCAAGCAGTCTCCAGGTCTCTCTCATCGCAACCGGTGGGTGCAGGTTCACGGACACGGAACGACGGCAGGACGGTGCCGAACGCATCGGTGTCCTGCCGCCGCTCTGATCTCACATCGTCTAGCCCTGGTAACCGTTCCAGCGCTCCTCGAGCTTCGGGTCGTTCACTGTCTCAAGAAGATACTTACCGTACTCGCGACTTGTGGCTCCCGTGTCGCGCCCGGTCATGACGAGCTTCTTTTCGAACAGCCCGCATATGTCGAGCGCCATCTCAAGCTTCCTCGCGCGCTCTGCGAAGCCTATGTGTGCGATCATGAGTGCTGCCGCTCTGATCATGCTGCAGGGGTCAGCGTACTGCGCTCTGCCTTCCTTCACCATTCGTGGCGCCGAGCCGTGGATGGCCTCGAACATCGAGTACTGCATCCCGATGTTGGCGCTCCCGGCCGTTCCGACGCCGCCCTGGAACTCCGCAGCCTCGTCTGTCAGGATGTCCCCGTACAGATTCGGGAGAATGAACACCTTGAACTGTGTGCGCCGCTTCGGATCGACGAGCTTCGCTGTCATTATGTCGATGTACCAGTCGTCGCACTCGATGCCCGGATACTCCTTGGCCATCTCGTTGCCGATCTTGAGGAACTTGCCGTCGGTCGTCTTGACGACGTTCGCCTTCGTGACGATGGTGACACGGTCGATCCCGTTCTTCTTCGCGTACTCAAACGCGAGTCGACAGATGCGCTCCGCACCCGGGGATGTGATCACCTTGAAGTCGACCGCGAGATCCTCGCTGACATCCCACCCGTCACTGCCGAGAGCGTACGCTCCCTCGGTGTTCTCGCGGAAGAACATCCAGTCGATGCCGTCCTTGGGGACTTTCACAGGTCGAACATTGGCGAAGAGATCGAGCTCTTTCCTCAGCGCCACGTTCGCGCTCTCGATGTTCGGCCAGGGGTCACCCTTTCTGGGCGTGGTCGTCGGTCCCTTCAGGGTCACATGGTAGGTCTTGATCTCTTCGAGGACATCGTCGGGAATGGCCATGCTCTGGGCGGCCCGATTCTCAATTGTGAGACCCTCGATCACACCGATCTCAACCTTGCCGGACTGGATTTCGTCCGCCAGAAGGACCTCAACGATCCTCTGAGCCTCAGCTGCGATGAACGGACCGATCCCGTCACCACCCAGGATCCCGATGCGGATCGGCTTGAGACTGGTGTAGTCGGTCCAATCCTGACTTACCTTCATCCGCTCGATGCGTTCGAGCTGACTCTCCATCAAGCGCCCGAAATGCTCCTTGGCCCTTTCGATTCCCGCCTTGTCCATCTGTCATCCTCCGTCCTCCTTGTGCCCCTCGGCCCACCTCGACGCGTCGACGCATCGAGGCGTCGTCCACCGATGCGTGCGTCGAGGCGCCGACGTGTCGGCGTTGGCCGATCTGCTCGACCCCCGAATTATGCGGGAGGAAGGAGCTGTTGTCAACTGATGCGGTGAGGTCGCGGAGCCTGAGCGGCGGCACGGACCGTCTTCCGGACTCAGGCGTGAAGGCAGCTCGCAAAACGGCAACTTGAGCTTGACTTCGGTTGCGGAAGGGCCGACAATAAATGATGCTCATACGGTGGTGTGAACTTGGTTCGGTCACGCGGATGCGCAGGAAAGGAGCGGCCTGATGTTCGGAGTCCTCAGGGAGAAGCTGGCCCAACAAATCCCAGAGCTTCGCGAAGGAGTTCGTGCTCTAGTCAAGGAGCACGGCGATGAGGTGATCTCTCAGGTCACAGTCGCGCAGGCTTTCGGTGGTATGCGGGGCGTCAAGGCGATGATCTGTGACACTTCTCTTGTCGAGCCCGACAAGGGGCTCATCATCAGGGGGATGCCGGTCGGCGATCTGACCGACAAGATCCCGGAGGAGATATTCTGGCTCCTTCTTACCGGTGAACTGCCCGACAAGACTGAGATTCACGCGTTTCAGAGCGATCTCGCCGATCTTGGCGAGGTTCCGCGGTATGTGTGGCAGGTTCTGGGCGCCATGGCGGAGGATTCGCACCCGATGGCGATGTTCAATACTGCCATCCTCGCCATGGAGCGCGAGAGTGAGTTTCGGAGGCGCTACAGGGCCGGCATGAAGAAGACCGAGTTCTGGGACGCCGCTCTCGACGACGCCAAGAAGATCATTGCGGTTTTGCCGCGGATCGCGGCCGGCGTCTACAGGCTTCGTTTCGAGAAGGGCGATAGAATCGCACCGGATCCGGATCTCGACTGGGGTGGAAACTACGCGCGCATGCTTGGCGTCCCCGATCCGACCGGTGAGTTCCAGGAGCTCATGCGTCTCTACCTGACGCTGCACTGCGACCACGAGGGTGGAAACGTCAGCGCGAATACGTGCCACACGGTCGGATCTGCCATATCGGATCCATACTACGCCGTGTCGGCCGGTCTGAACGGCCCGGCTGG
>DAOVNE010000296.1 GCA_030630395.1 Candidatus Eiseniibacteriota bacterium | reverse complement strand
GAGAACGCCCTTGGAATGGGCGCGGCCGCGACATTCGTCCTGGTCGGATCGAACATGGTGATCTCGATCCTGAGGAAGTTCATCCCGGCGAAGGTCAGGATCCCATGCTTCATCGTTATCATCGCGAGCTTCGTTACTATCGTTGAACTGATGATGGGGGCATACCTGCCGGAGCTGTCGAAGTCACTCGGCATCTTCATCCCGCTCATCGTCGTGAACTGCGTCATCCTGGGCCGTGCTGAGGCGTACGCGTCGAAGCACGGCATCTTCCTGTCGGCCCTGGATGGAATCGGAATGGGCCTCGGGTTCACGTTCGCACTGGTTCTGCTTGGCGCGATACGCGAGATCCTGGGTGACGGCAAGTTCATGGGCTACATGGTCTTCGGACCCAACTTCCAGCCGGTTCTGCTTATGATCCTTGCGCCCGGAGCGTTCATTACGCTCGGGCTTCTCATGGGCTACTTCAACGTCCTGGACGACAGGCGGAAGAAGAAGCTCGAGGACGGTTCCTAGTGCCGGCAGAGAAACGGCGTCGCGCGGGCGACGTGACCGCGTTCAGGAGTGAGAGGTAGGAGCAAGATGGATCTTGGCCAGCTGTTCGCGATCATCATAGGAGCGATCTTCGTTTCGAACTTCGTTCTGTCCAGATTCCTCGGCCTCTGTCCGTTCGTTGGCGTCTCCAAGGACCCGGCCTCGGCGCTCGGCATGGGAATGGCCGTCATCTTCGTGATGACGATGGCGTCGCTCGTGACATGGTTCGTCTATGTCTTCGTGCTCGAGCCCCTGGGGATCACCTACCTGCGAACGATCGCCTTTATTCTGGTCATTGCGACGCTGGTGCAGTTTGTGGAGATGGTCATCGAGAAGACTTCGCCTACCCTGCACAAGTCGCTCGGGATCTACCTCCCTCTCATCACGACGAACTGCGCCGTCCTCGGTGTGGCCGTCGTCAATGTTGACGAGTTCATAGTAACCGACCTTCCGAAGACCGTGAGCTTCATCTACACGGTGGTCCACGGGTTGGCGGCCGGTGTCGGATTCACTCTGGCGCTCGTGCTCATGGCTTCGATCCGCCAGCGATTGCAGCTCGGAGATGTCCCGAAATCAATGCGTGGGATTCCGATCACGTTCATCGTCGCCGGTCTCATGGCGATTGCGTTCCTGGGCTTCTCGGGTCTCAAGATCTGACAATGCTCTTGAAGGGGATAGGATGCTGTCCGTTGTAGCCAAATCGATGTTGACTCTCTCGGGAATGGCGGCGCTCTTTGGCGCCATCCTGGCGGTTGCATCCAAGGCGTTTGCGGTTCATCGGGACCCCAAGGTGCTCGAGATACTTGAGGTGCTTCCCGGTGTGAACTGCGGAGCGTGCGGCTTCCCCGGCTGTCAGGGCTACGCCGAGGCCGCCGTCGAGGCGGGGGAGATTCCCACAGCGTGTCCCCCGGGTGGGAGCGAGGTTGCAGAGAACGTCGCCGAGATCCTCGGCACCGACGCAGGCGAGATCGTGGCAATGGTCGCGGTTGTGCACTGCTCCGCCGGCGTCTCCAACTCGGTCCAGCGTCTCAAGTACGACGGCATTGAGGACTGCCGCGCGGCCATGCTCGTGAGCGGTAGCCCCAAGGCATGTGTCTTCAGCTGCCTGAGCCTCGGAACGTGCAAGACCGTCTGTCCATTTGACGCAGTTGAACTCGACGACGAGGGCATCGTACACATCGACCGCGTGCGGTGCACGGGGTGCGGCAAGTGCGTGGAAGCGTGTCCTGTCAACATCATGGAACTTGTGTCGGTAGACATGCGGGTTCACATTCGCTGCTCCAACCACGACAAGGGGAAGGCCGCGAAGGCCGTCTGCGAGGTCTCCTGCATCGCGTGTCAGTTGTGCGTCAAGAAGTGTCCGAGCGATGCCATCTACATGGACGACAACCTCGCCGTCATCGACTACTCGAAGTGCACTAACTGCGGTGTCTGCGCGGTGGTCTGCCCGACCGGCGCGATCATTGACGAGGTGAAGGCGAGACCGAAGGCCATAATCGGCAGAGGGTGTGATGGCAGCGGGAAGTGCAAAGAGGTCTGCCCGGTCAAGGCCATCGAGGGTGAGCCCGGAGAACGTCACGAGGTCACAAGCGCCAAGTGCATCGGATGCGGGGTCTGCCTGAGCGTTTGTCCCACCAAGTCCATTTCCATGGTAGGTGCGCTGGGGCATCAAAGGGGTAGATAGGCATATGGCCAACTCAGCGGAGACTCAGACACCGGGAGCGTTTGCTCTTTTCATGAGAGCACTGCGCGCGCCGTTTCTCGTATCGGCGGCCATCCCCGTCCTCATCGGGGCGACGCTTCCCTTCTGGCTGAGACCGAACGGCTTCTCCTTCAACTGGGTTCTCTTTCTCGAGACGCTCATCGCGATGATCGCTCTGCACGCCGGCGCCAACATGGCAAACGACTATTTCGACGCGAAAAGCGGAGCCGACCAGAGTGGCCTGACGCGAAGCCGCTTCAATGGGGGAAGCGGTCTCATCCAGGCCGGCCTGCTCTCGGAGGGCTATTTCCTCCGCGGTTTCGTGATCGCACTGGGGCTGGGCGCCGCAATCGGCATTCACCTCAGTCTCGTGACACCCGGCTGGTTCGTTCTCGTACTTGGAGTGATCGGCGTTCTCACCGCGTACGGTTACACGGCGCCACCATTGAGACTGGGCTACCGCGGATTGGGTGAGCTGGCGGTTGCGCTCAACTTCGGAGTTCTGCCGGTCGCGGGCGCGTACTTCGTCCAGACCGGCACGATGTCGTGGCACGTCATAGTGGCGTCGCTTCCGATCTCGTTCGCGATAGTGCTCGTTCTCTGGGTCAATCAGATCCCGGACGTGGAGTCCGACTCACGAGCGAACAAACGAACGCTCGTCGTGATGCT
>DAOVNE010000015.1 GCA_030630395.1 Candidatus Eiseniibacteriota bacterium | reverse complement strand
GATCGATCGGATCGATATGGTCATCGTGAACCTCTACGCATTCGAGAGGGTGACGGCCACAAACGGCACGACGCTCGATGAGGCGCTTGAGGAGATCGACATCGGCGGGGTGACGCTTCTGAGAGCGGCGGCGAAGAACTACGAGAATGTCGTGGTCGTGAGCTCTCCGGATCAGTACGACACAATCCTGAGAACGATGAAGGAGAACGAGGGGGAGATCCCGTCTGAGGCACGCCGCCAACTGGCCGTCGATGCCTTCGCAAGAACGCGTGACTACGACCGGGCCATCCACTCATACCTCGCGCGTGGTGGAAAGGACGCATCCACGCTGCCGTGCTTCATGATCCTCGAGTACGAAAAAGTACAGGACCTGAGATACGGCGAGAACCCGCACCAGAACGCTGCCTTCTATCGCTCTCGCCCACGGAGCAAATCTCCCGGCGTTCCAAGTTCGGAGCAGCTCTCAGGGAAGGAACTCTCCTACAACAACATCATGGATCTCGATGCGGCGCTCGCCGTCGTCAGGGAGTTTGATGAACCTGCTGCGGCGGTCATCAAGCACGCAACACCCTGCGGTGTGGCCACGGCTGCGACGCTTGACAAGGCCTACGAGAGAGCCCTCGCCTGTGATCCGATGTCGGCATTCGGAAGCGTTATTGCGCTCAACAGAAGTGTCGACATGGCGACCGCGAAGCTCATCCACGGAACACACTTCGTCGAGGCCGTGATCGCTCCGGACTACTACCGGAATGCCCTCGAACTCATATGCGGGAAGAAGAACCGGAGGATTGTCAGGGCGCCGTTCCCGGACGTTACGGAGTATCACCTGAAGCCCGAACGGCACATGAGGTCTCTGGGAGCAGGTGGGCTTCTGATCCAGGATCTGGATGTAGATATCTTCGAGAAGGCGGACCTCCGCACGGTCACCGAGCGGGAGCCGACACCAGAGGAGCTTCACTCGCTTCTCTTCGCGTGGAGGGCGGTGAAGCACATCCGCTCGAACGCCATTGTCCTGGTGACCGGAACGGAGACGATCGGCATAGGCGCTGGTCAGATGAGCCGCGTCGACGCAAGCATCCTGGCAGTGTGGAAAGCAGGCGATAGGGTCAAGGGGAGCGTCATGGCATCCGACGCCTTCTTCCCGATGCGCGACGCCGTGGATGCGGCGGCCGAGGCAGGTGTGACGGCAATAATCCAGCCGGGTGGCTCCAAGGGTGACCCCGATGTCATCAAGGCCGCCAACGAGCGACAGATAGCCATGATCATGACGGGACAGCGTCACTTCAAGCACTGAGACGCGTCCGGAACGCATGCCACTGCAAAGGACCGTGGAATGGAAGCAAGAGAGACACTCGTCGCAGTAATCATGGGAAGCGACTCAGACCTCCCCACCATGCGGGAGAGCACGAAGATCCTCGACAAGCTGGGCATCGGATACACGATGCGAATCTCCTCGGCTCATCGCGCTCCGAGGAAGACCGTAGACCTCGCGGAATCGCTCGAGAAGGACGGGATCGAAGTGGCGATAGTGGGAGCGGGACTTGCCGCGCATCTGCCCGGCGTCATCGCAAGTCTGACCGTGCTCCCCGTGATCGGCATCCCCATGGAGGGAGGCAACCTGCGTGGTCTCGACGCGCTCTACTCGATCGTGCAGATGCCTTCGGGGGTACCGGTGGCCACGATGTCGATCGGCAAGCATGGAGCGAAGAACGCCGCCATCATGGCCGCGCAGATTCTCGCGCTCAAGCACCCCGGAATTGACAAGAGCCTGCGGCAGCTGAAGAGGGACCTCGCGCAGGGGGTCGATGAGAAGGACAGGGAACTCGTGGCGGCCGAGCGTGCCGCACGCGACTCGAACAAGGCAACCGTGGAGAGTGGACGATGAGCAGTGTCGTGGTCGTCGGGGCACAGTGGGGTGACGAGGGCAAGGGCAAGATAACAAATGCCCTATGCTCGGATGCGGATCTGGTCGTCCGTTTCCAGGGCGGCGCCAACGCCGGTCACACGGTCTCTCTGGATGGAGTTCCGATCGTGTTTCACCTCTTGCCATCCGGTATCAGTGTTCCCGGAATCCAGAACGTCATTGGGCCGGGAGTGGTCATCGACCCGATCGCCCTCGCCGTCGAGATAGCCGGCGTGACCGAGAGGGGAGTGGAGGTAGGAGAGAATCTCCTGATCGACGTCGGCGCTCACATGGTGCTCCCGTACCACAAGGCGCTCGATGCCGCTGAGGAACGGGCCAGAGGGCAGAGCGCGATAGGCACGACACACAGGGGGATCGGTCCTGCGTACGCCGATCGGTGTGCGCGTGACGGCATCCCCATTGGAGCTCTGGCAGCATTTGACGAGTTCCGCCCCAGGTTCGAAGAGGCCGTTGCTCGCAAGAACAAGCACATCACGCGGCTGTACGGGGAGCAACCACTGGATGCTCGTGAGATGCTCGAACAGCTGTACCCGGTCGCCCAGACACTCGCGCGACACCTCGCGGACACGCCGGAGATGATCCGTGAAGCTATTCGAGCCGGCCTGAACGTGCTCTTCGAGGGGGCTCAGGGCACGCTCCTCGATGTCACATTCGGAACCTATCCATTCGTCACCTCGTCCTCCACCACGGCCGGAGGAGTCGCCATCGGGACCGGTGTTCCCCCGTCCATGATCGGAGAGGTGATCGGCATCGCGAAGGCGTATACGACGAGAGTCGGAGCAGGGCCTTTTCCCACGGAAGTCACCGACGACACGGCGCGGATGATCCAGGAGAGGGGAGCCGAGCGGGGAGCCACTACTGGACGAGCGAGACGCTGTGGGTGGCTTGACATCGTGGCCCTCAGGTACTCGATCGCGGTGAACGGCATCAAGCGCATCATCGTGACCAAGCTCGATGTCCTCGACAGCTTCGAGACGATCAAGGTCTGCGTGGCGTATGACATCGACGGCCGACAGACTGACTGCTTCCCTCGCACCGCGGATGAGCTTGGGCGAGTCAATCCTGTGTACGTGGAGATGCCCGGCTGGATGAGCGTCACTAAAGAGGCGAGGCATGAGTCCGAGCTGCCGCCTCGAGCGCTCGCATATCTCAATGAGATCTGCAGGCTGGCCGATGTCGATCTGTGCTCCGTCTCCGTGGGCGCCAAGGGTGAGGCTATCGTCGAATTCACGAGCGTCTTCTAGTACCACTCGTGGTCGGGGCGGAACCTGCGGCGCGTCGGAACCTGCGGCGCGTGCGCAACCCTTTGCGCTTGACGAGCCGCTGAATCACGCTTACGCTTTCCTCTATGACAAGCATACAGGACAGACGCGACGGACGAGACATAGGGCTCGACAGGGTCGGAGTGACCGGACTCATGAGACCGGTCCAGGCGCCCGTCAAGGGTGGCGGGACCCAGACGGTCGAGGGCAGGTTCAACCTCTTCGTCTCCCTGGGACCAGTTGCCCGGGGCGTCCATATGAGCCGCTTCGCCCGCGTTCTTTCAGACTTCGCAGAGTTGCTCGCGCCTTCCGGCATGAAACACCTTCTGGATACGCTCAAGAAGGAACTCGGCTCCGAAAGCGCGTTTGTCGAGGTTGAGTTCACGTTCTTTGCTCACAAGGAGGCGCCCGTCTCCGGAGCGAAGAGCCTCATGCCCTGCCCGGCGATGATCTCCGCGTCGCTCGAAGACGAATTCGATTTCGCTCTCACGGTCGAGGTGCCGGTCATGACGGTCTGCCCATGCTCGCAGGAGGCAACCGGCGGAGCCGGGCACAGCCAGCGCGGGCACGTGACTATCTCCGTACGCTTCGACGGCCACGTTGATCTCGAAGAGCTCATCGAGATCGCCGAGTCCTGTGCCAGTGCTCCCGTCTATCCTCTGCTCACGGGCGATGACGAACGTGTCGTCGTCGATACCGCCATGGATAACCCCGTTTTTGTCGAGGACCTTGTGCGCGGTGTTGCCGAGCGCCTCGACTCCGATGTCCGAATACACTGGTACCGCGTGGAAGCGGAGAACCTCGAGAGTGTGAGCGATCACAACGTGTACGCCTCCCTCGAGTGCACCCGCTAGCCAGAAACCGGAGCCTGCAGTCGCATGATGAGAGGAAAGCCGGCGGCCGTGCTTGCCGTACGGGTCTGGGGCACCGAGGGCCGCGAGCGCAGCGACAGTATCGCCCTCAAACGGCTCAGAGGGGCCGCAGCCGCGGTCGCTCTCTCGGACCCTCAGGCGCTGGCGGGACCGTCGGTATCGTCGCCGGATGGGGCTCTGCTTCTGTCGCTGGCATCGCCCTCAGAGGCTCTGAACGTGATACTCGCCGTTGCCGATCACACTCGCCCCTTGCGAACAACGTTCGCGGTGGTCCTGGCGCACGAGCCGGTGAGTGAGGAGGGGCTCGCGTCGGACAACGCCCGATCCACGACGGCTCGCGATGGAGACACTCTGCTTCGCTATCTCGCGATCGAGGAGGCGTCCGCGTCCGCTCTCAGCACACTGGCGGCGACCGACCCGCGCGATGCCCGCACTCTCGTGCGATGGCCGCACGACGATTCCATTCTGGCATCGCTGATCGATCTTGTGCTTCTGGCATACGATTCGATGACCGACCGGCAGCGACAGATCATCGCCCTCGTGAAGGGATCCGACACGCAGCAACAGGTCGCGGCTCACCTGAATGTCTCAAGGCAGGCGGTGAACCAGAGCCTGGCCGCAGCCAACTGGCAGCATGTCCGACGCGCCTGCGCCGCCATAGCTGCAAGACTGAATGAGGAGTCAATTGTCGCCGGGTGACAGGCCGTCAGAGGCCCCTCTCGGTGCGCTTTCTCCCTGCCTGATCCAATAGTGGTCTCGGCAGAAAACAGGCCCCAGGGGCACTTGTCGGGCCACTGGGACGCTTCTATTGGGGGTTTGTGACAGTGAAACGGGCGGATTCCAGGTCCATGGTGCGAGCGGCGGCCTCTATGGCCATCCTGCTCGTGCTCATAGCCACTGCACCCGCGCCGTGCGCGACGGATCCGACCGGCGATGCGACCGCTGAGGGGCTCGTGGCAAGAGGAGTGAGGCTCTTCAGGAGCCACAAGACGCGGCAAGGTCTGGCCGACCTCGAGGCCGCGGTGGCACTCGACCCGGAGCTTCCTGAGGCACGCGCGGCACTTGCAGCGGCCCTTCTCCGAGGCGGCATGTTTGAACGTGCAGGCCTTGGATTCGAACGCGCGGTGGGAGAGGAGCTTGCACTCAGACTTGCAGCAGGCTCAGCCGGGGCATCGGACGTGCACGCTGACGTCGATCGACAGGCGCTCTACGGACTCGCCATCTGCCGTGCCGAGCTTGGATTCCACAGGGAGGCCGACAGGCTCTACCGTATCTACGCAGACCTCGTCGGCGTGACCGAGCCTGCCGCGGCAAAGGCCTACTACCGTCTTGCGGAGATGTTCGAAGCCTCCGATATCCCGTGGGGAAGTGCTGCGGCTGAGATGGCCAAGGCGCACGCCATAGACCCCGCGATCGAGACAAGAGAGCTTCTCGTGAGTTTCCCTCCACTCGCGTCGCTCCCGCGGTTCGAGCCGTACACTTGGCCCATCGAGCTGTCTCCGGACCCACCGGACAGCATGCCGCAGTTCGACGATCTCCCGGTTCTGCTGAGCTGGATCGAGCCTGATCACTCGACCGACACTCGCCCTTCCACAGTCGCCACGACGACGATGGTGGATCTTCTTGTGGACCATGCCGGCCGCGTGAGTGACGTTCGCATTGTCGAGAGCCAGGGCTCCGACTGCAGCGCCGATGTCTCGATGACAGTCGCAGCGATGCAGTGGATCTTTGAGCCGGCCGTGGTCGACGATGATCCGGCGCCGGCCTGGATAAGACTCAGCGTCATCCACCGTCCTGACCCACCCGCGAGCACCGAGTTTCCCTGATATCGACCAGGTACGCTCGTTTCACCTCACACCGATGCACACTCATGGATGCGCAGGCGCTGTGCACAGGCCCGCGCGTCCAGAGCCTGCATTCCGATAGCGGAACCCGGGAACAAAACTCCCACTCATGCCCTCCAATCGGTGCAGGGGAGAACCACCACTCAAGCCACGAAGGAGGCACCGATGAGAAGGGAATGGCTGTCCGTAGCGGCATTGGCTCTGCTCGTGAGTATCGGCGTGTTTGCATTGTCTGGCTGCGGCGATACGACCTTGACAGGCGGCCCGGCGGAGGTCGGCGAGGAAGCCGCACTTCGGGACTTCACGGAAGACCATGGCTTCTTCACCGAGATGGGCCCGTATGATGATGACCAGCTTGTATCGGATGGCTCCGGTACAAGGGAGCCTATCGATCCCTTCACGTTCTGGCGCGAGATCTCGGAGAGGCTTGTCATTCACGAGTTCTTCTTCCATCCCGAAGAGGGCACGTGTGACGTGACCGTACACAAGGAGCTCTGGGGTACGCTTAACATCTGTGACCAGAACATGGTCGAATACGAGAAGCCGATGCACCACCAGGGCACGCGCTACTCCATCTTCGAGCGCAACGATGACTTCGGTGGGGGTGAGGGGGACCGGCACAGACGCGGTCGGTGGACGCTGACCGACATCTCCGGCTTCGTGGCCTACTCCGATACTCTCACAATGGAGATCGAGTGGATCCAGGTTCAGAGTGCAAGCGTCGATACCGTCATCACCGACCCATCTCTGCTGATGGCCGTGCCGGACGAGATTATGTCGTTCGCCATGGGTGAGGAAGTGACTGTGACCGTCTCCGGTCCGCCCGAGGATGCGATCCTGTTCCTGCACACCAGGCACAACAGATCGCCATTCACGTACCAGGGCGACGGCACGTTCCAGGGCACGTGGACAGTGAGCTATCCGGGTCCGCACTGCCCCGCCGTGCAGGTTCTTGCCCACGATTCGATCTATGACAGCGTCTACCCCGATGACTCACTTGTCTGGGGTATGCCGTATGAGGTCGCCGACGAAGAGTAGACCTCCGGGACCGGTGGCCCGAGCCCACCACGGGCCTCCGATTCACCCACGTGTCGCGTGGCCGCCGGTCCCATCCGATCTCTCATCTACAGTGACGAGGGCGTCTCGAAAGAGGCGCCCTCATCGTTTCCCGCCTGCTTCCACCTCGCCGAACCAGTTCTCCGCCTCCTTCCGCCTTGCCGAGCCAGTTCTCCACCTCCTTCCGCCTTGCCGAGTTCGTGCCCCGTGTGCTAGGTTGTTTTCCTGATATGAACACGGGAAGCACACAAGACGACGGGCGAAACAGAGAGCGTTACGCGCTCGCCGGCGCCCTCCTGCTGGCCCTGGTTCTCAGGGCCCTCTACCTTTTCCAGATACACGGACACCCGCTCTTCAGTGCTCTGACTGGGGACCCGGCCGTCTACTACGCACGAGCGCTCGGCATTCTGTCAGGCGTGACCGTCCCCGATCACGCCTTCTTCCACTCCTGTCCTTTCTATCCGTTCGTTCTCGCAGGGTTCGCGCGGGTTACGAACAGCATGGACATCGTCAGAGCCACGCAGTCGCTTGTCGGGGCAGCGTCTGTGATCCTCATCTTCGAGCTGGGCAAGCTCACCGTCGGCCGGGCGGCAGGCATCGTCGCAGCGTTCCTTGCGGCCATCTACGTACCGTTCATCTTCTTCGAGGGGGAGCTTCTCGAGATATCGCTCGTGCTGGCGTTTCTCGAGGGAACACTCATCCTGCTTATTCTCGCGCGCATGCGCTCAAGTCGATGGCTGTCTGCGCTTGCAGGCGTTCTCCTGGGACTGGCGGCTCTTGGGAAGCCCAATCTCCTGCTCTTCGCACCGACCGGCGCCGTCTGGCTGTACGTGACCGCCCTCACCAAGCGTCGCAGAGCCGCGATCATGGGAATCGTGTTCTTCACGGCCGCTGGCGTGACGATCCTCCCGGCCACGATCCACAACTACAGGTCGTCGGGTGATCTCATCCCGGTCTCCTCAAACGGCGGGATCAACCTCTTCATAGGCAACCACCCGGGAGCCTCGGGTGTCTTCCAGGTTCCACCCGAGATGCGCTTCGATCTGCGCCTGGCGTCCAAGGAGGTCGCCGAGCGCTCCACTGGGCGGCCACTCAGCGACGGCGAGGTGTCCGACTACTGGGCGAGGCAGGCCTTCCGGTTTGCGAAAAACTACCCGAACGCGTGGGCCCGTCAGATCGGCCGGAAGTTTGCACTCTTCTGGAACCATTTCGAGATCCCGAATCACTACGACATGAACTTCGTGAAGCGTTTCGCACCCGTACTCAGGAATCCGATCGGCACATTCGCGGTCCTGGCACCCCTCGGAATCCTCGGACTCGTGCTGGCCGCCGTAAGACGGAAGAGAACGGGGCTACTCGTCGCGTTCGCCGTGACCTTCATGGTCTCCGTCATGCCGTTCTTCGTCACCGCGCGGTACCGCCTCGCGATCGTCCCTGTCCTCCTGGTCGGCGCAGGCTTCGCTGTGACCGAGATAGTCAGCATGTTCCGGAAGCGATCGTGGAAACCTCTGGTCGCGGCAGGGATCTTGCTGTTCCTACTCACGGCCGGCGTCAACGTCGACATTCTCGAGTTCGGGAGCGCCCAGATGCACAACACGCTGGGCGCCATCCTGGGCTCTCAAGGTGATTTCGAAGCAGCGGCGGCCGAGTTCGAGCTGGCGCTGGATGAGAACCCGCGGGATCTCTCTGCGCGCTACAATGCAGGACTTGCTCTGATAGAGCTTGGGCGGCTTGATGAAGCCGCCGTTCACCTCAGGCGAGCTGTGGACGCGCATCCGCGGTATTTCGAGGCGTGGAACGCACTGGCCCGCGCCCGTGCTGGGCTGGGGGAATGCGAAGGTGCGCTCGAGGCGCTTGGCAGTGTGCTTGAGGCGGACCCTCCGGCTCCAGAGCCTCTCGTGGCGGAAGCACGGAGCATAGCGGAGCCACTTCTTCGAGCGACAACACTGGAATAGACAAAAGCCCATCGGCGGCTCACTAGGGGGAACGTATTGGACGAGACGGGCAGGGAGCGGACCGCCAGAGCAGAGCGCGCCCCGAAGGAATCGGGCGGCGCCTTCGCGATCGAGTTCAGAGATCTGGCCAGGTCATTCGGTGATATCGAGGCCGTGAGAGGTGTGAATCTCAAGATTCCACATGGCCAGATCTGCGGCTATCTGGGACCGAACGGGGCGGGGAAGACGACGACCGTCAAGATGGCGACCGGCATGATCACCCCAACGTCTGGGACCGCGCTGATCAACGGAATCGACATCGTAAAGAACCCGATCCAGGCGAAGCTCATGATCGGCGTGGTTCCGGAGACAGGGGCCCTCTACGAGACCTTGACACCGATCGAGTATCTCGCGCTTGTGGGCAGGCTCTACCATCTTGAGCGCGATGCGGCTCTTGAAAAGGCAAGCGTGTTCCTGGAGCTCTTCGGGATCACCGATTCATCAGAGCGCATAATGACGGGGTTCTCGCGCGGAATGAGACAGAAAGTCCTCATCTCGGCGGCCCTCATGCACAACCCCGACATCCTCTTCCTTGATGAGCCGCTGGCCGGCCTCGACGCCAACACGGCTGTGGTTCTGAAGGAGCTTCTGAGAGAGCTTGCCTCCCAGGGGAAGACCATCTTCTACTGCTCTCACGTCCTCGACGTCGTCGAGAAGGTCTGCGACAGAGTAGTCATCCTGACCGAGGGAGAGGTGGTTGCCGACGGCGGTGTTGAGGAGTTGAAGGAGATGACACACAGGGCTTCCCTCGAAGACGCCTTCACGAAGCTGACATCCGAGGGCGACCTGAACGCGATCGTGAAGGCGTTCTCGGAGAGCGTCACCGGCAGAGCACATGGGGCAGGCAATGAGAAGTAGACGCTCGGGCGACGATCGACTCCACGCCGGAAGTCGGGCGAACGAGCAGGCGGCGGACTGGGGCCAGATCCGCGCCCTCTTCACGGCCGGGATCCGCATGGACCTCAGGTCGGCCCGCGCCAGACAGCGGGGTCGCATCAAGATCCCACCGATGATCGCCATGCTCGTTACCTACTCGGTCATCGGTGGCCTCCTGGCGATATCTCTTGCGAGGACGAGCGGCCCGTTCACTTTCACTCTCCTCACATTCAGCGCAGCGATGTTCATGACCGCGATCACGGTCATCATGGAATACAGCTCCGTCGTGGTCAGCCCGGACGACTATGGCATCCTCGCACACAGACCGGTCTCATCACGAACCTACTACTGGGCCAAGGTGGCGAATCTCTTCTTCTACGTCACCTGCACGGCGACGGCGCTCAACCTGCCCGCCGCGATCGTCGTCGGCCTGCGATTCAGGGGAGGGGTCGCGGTAGGGTTTCTGTACATGATCATGGCGCTTCTCGCGTGCTTCGCGGCGGCCGCGCTCGTTATCCTCCTCTACTCGACTGCCCTCAAGCTCTTCAACTACCGGCGATTCAACACGGCCATAACCTACGTGCATTCGTTCGCCACGCTCGCCCTGACATTCGGATACGTGCTCATTCCACGCATGCTGATCCGCGAGCACGTCTTCATATCGATAGAGAAGGGCTTGTGGGTCTGGTTCGCGCCGCCGGCTTGGTACGCGGCAGGCGTTGAACTCTCCGTTGGATTGGGCGACTCGAGGAACCTCACTCTGGCACTTCTGGCCATCGTGTCCGCCGCCGTCGTCATCCACGCCGCACTTACCATGATCTCGCTCGAGTACTCGAGGAGCATCTCTGAACTCGCGGGGTCGTCAGCCGAGGACACCGTCGAGGTGGACCAGAGGAGGCTCCAGACGCGATTCGCAGCGTTCGGCGTCTTCTTCTGCAGGAATGACGAGGAGAGGGCTGGTTTCGAGCTGATGCAGGCCTACATGAGACGAGACCGGAAGCTCCGTCTGAGGATCTATCCCGCATTCGGGTTGCCGCTGGCCGTCTATCTGTTCGGTCTCATCTCAGGCGGCCTGAACGACCCCCTGGGACCCCGAGCCGCTGAGGGCACGTTCCCTGTGAGGGAACTCCTTGGCTTCTACTGCGTGTTCGTTACTCTCTTCTTCGCCTCGGCGATAACACAGTCGGACCAGTGGAAGGCAAGCTGGGTCTTCTTTTCCGCCCCGCTTGAGAACCGCGTCGGCCTCCTGGTCGGCGCAAGGAAGCTCGTGATCTGGAGGTATCTGTTCCCGTTCTTCTGCGTGCTCTTCGTGCTCCTGAGTTTCGCAATGCCCGTAGTGAGCGCTGCCCTCTATCTCTTCATCACATTCGTTCTGTCGCTCATGGCCTTCGCCCTTCTGTCCATGGCATCGCCGTTCATGCCGCTCTCGCAGTCGATCGAGAAGACCAAACAGGCCCGGCAGATGGGGCTTATCATGCTGCTCGGGGTAGCAATGGTGTTCCTGGTGGCCATATCGGAGACACTCAGGGATGGGCGAGTGGCGGGCTTAATAGCCGTCGTGCTGCTTCTCGCTCTGGCCGGCCTGTCGGAGATCGCGCTCAGAAGGAGACTTGCCTCAAAACTTGCGCAGGATGAGTTTCTCGGCTAGATTCGAAAATGTGTTGCGCATCTGGTCCGGTTTGGATACGATGCCGTTTGCCCGCCTGGTTCCGAACAGAGTGGGCCCCAAACCAGCAAAACCAACAACATCACAGATCAGGAGACGCAGATGGCGGATCAGGCTATCACTAAAGACATGCCGATCGGAACGATCGTGGAGAAGCACCCGGAGACGGTGCCTGTCTTCCTGCAGCATGGACTTCACTGCATAGGATGTCACGTCGCAGCGTTTGAGTCGGTGTCTGAGGGCGCGGCAGCACACGGCGTCGATCTGGATGCGCTCATGAATGATCTAAACGGAGCCGTCACTCAACTAGCGAAAGAGAAGGGCGACTGATACAAAGGTCACCCAGTCGATAGACAAGCTGAACCGGTGGCGTCACGCAGGTGCCAGCCAGGCGGCGGCCGATGAGACGTGATGCGGATCGGAAGAGCGGGAGCTGCGCACAAGAATAAAGAGAGGCTCGAATGAAGCTCGATGAACTCACCACTTGGCTCGGCAACAATGAGAATTGGGATTACCAGCTCGACGACGAGGGAATCCTCATCAAGAACGCTCGATTCGAGACGCTGACGCACTGCGCGTTCGGCGCCGTCGAGAGCCACACACTTGAGACGATCACGGGCGCCTGCTCACAGGGCAGGGACGTCGACCACATCACGCGCGTGACCGGCTACTTCTCACGCACCAGTGGCTGGAACAAGGGCAAGGCAGGGGAGCTCAAGGACCGGCACAGGGTCGCAGTCTAGCAGTTGTTTGGTGAATATAGTTCAGTCGAGCCCGGAAGGCAGCCTGCTTTCCGGGCTTCTGTAATTGTGGACATATCTCCAGCATCCACGCCCACGGCTCGCGGACCCCTTGTAGTCCTGGCGCTCCGCGAGCACGTTCTGGAAGGCCTGTACGCCAATCCGGTGAGTACTTGACTGAATTCAGGCTGCATGATATAATATGTGTGGGTTCGGATAAGGATATGTTGGGGGAGAATCACCCCTCCAGCATTGGATGTGATTGTGGTACCAGTGGACGAAGTGATTGCACCGGCCGTCGGGGGACACCCTGGGGGCCAGCGGGAGAGGCTACACTAAGGAGGTGGAGCGGGAGCGCTTTCACTTGTTGTGAGTGTACTGTTGCGTGGCTCGAAGCGCTGGATCAATGAGTCAGGTAGACGAGAGTCGCGCGGTCACGGGTGTTGTGTTGTACTCACCTGCGGAGGCCACGAGGTGGCCCCGTACAGATGGAGGGCACGATGAAGAAGCTGCTCATTCTCGCCATCGTCGTTCTGTTCGCGACGCCGGCACTCGCCGTTCAGACCCTGAACTACAGTTGGGAAGACGGCGGCACGATCCTCGGTTTCTACGGCAACCTTGTGAATGACACGAACGTCACAGGCGTGCAGATCGGCGACGACAGCCTC
>DAOVNE010000132.1 GCA_030630395.1 Candidatus Eiseniibacteriota bacterium | reverse complement strand
GTACGTGGAACTGCCACTGGTCAATCGAGTCCACCTCGCCCCGCAGCGCCCGCCGCATGTACTCGTGCGGGTCGGCTGTTTCGAGCAGCAGCTTCGTGAATTCCTCCTCGCCGATGCCCTCGGCGTTCTCCTGGGCGATGATGATCGCTTCGCCGCAGCCGAGGTCCCTTCGAAGACAACATCCCTGGACGAACACATCGATGGATGTCCCTCGTGCGCGGCGCTCAGGCGCGGACTTGCTGCAATCGATGCGGCCTTGAGAAGCGCTCCAGTCGAGAAGGCTCCGGT
The DNA here is from genome assembly GCA_030630395.1 of Candidatus Eiseniibacteriota bacterium. Classification (GTDB taxonomy): domain Bacteria; phylum Joyebacterota; class Joyebacteria; order Joyebacterales; family Joyebacteraceae; genus Joyebacterum. Next base: position 4,829 of record DAOVNE010000132.1, on the reverse strand, counting down.
GTGGCTGGCCGACGCTATCATGTCCGAGATCGCGGAGATTTCCACTGCTCGACGGCTTGCCGTTCCGCTCGCTTTGAGCGGGGCGGTGGCGGTCGGAGTGACGGGGTCCATCTTCGTGCTCGTCCGCTCCGAAGCGGGGCAGACGGCAGGGAGAGCGCTGGGTACTTTCTGGAACGCCTTTTCGTCGCTTCTTGGGTCTGCGCAAGATGCAGTCACGGGTTCGGCCGGTTTTCAGGCTGCTCAGGGGTCCCCGGTGGGTGATGTCGTTCTTGGAGTTCTCTGGGGACTCGTCGCTGTTTCGGTTGCCTTCATTGCCATCTCGGGGCTCAGGACAGCGCGCGAACTGACCCACGAGCTGCAGCCGATCTCTCTTCACTAGCGCAAACATCCTCAAAACGATGCTGACTATCTGCACGTCCTACACGTCCGTGAGATCCGTCCCGAGGTACGAAGCGGGATCGAACGCGAGTCCTGCGGCCTATGCAATGACGCGTGCGGGCGAGCTGAAACACGGATGGCTGTTCGGTGTGGGTGATGGGCTTTACGTCAGAGAGGGGGGCGTTGGCAGATCCCGTGTCGTGGGGAGAGTCGACTCCCGTTCGTCTCACTCCCCGCAGACAGGACCCGCCAACGCCGGTGCGAATCTACTGTTCCTGACCCGGGTCGCTACTGGTCTTGTCGACACCAGGCACGAGCTGGATGGGCTTACCGTTCGTCTCGATGTCGACGGCATTCCGCTTGACGATCGTGTGGAAGATGATGAGGCCGATTCCGACAAAGAGCGGGACCAGAGCACCGATGGCGGCATCATTCCATATTCCGAGAGTAATGAAGCCGATGACCTGAGCGATTCCGATTCCGAGGAGGGCGATGCCCCATCCGAGCGCCGCGTTGCCGCCGGGTCTCTTGTTTGGGCGGATGATCGTCGGATCGTAGATGCCCTTCTGGAGAGCCAGTTCGAACGCTTCCTTGCGTGTCCGGTCCCTGCTCATGACGCCCTTGACAATCAGCATCACTATGAGCACTCCGGATCCGATACTGACCAGGGCGGTCATGAAACCAAAGAACATCGTCATTGTGAATCTCTCCTCTCTTGGCCCAGGACACCCTGTCTGCGTCTCCGATCCTCCAGATACACTGACACGATGGCTGCTGAGCTCCCTGTTTCTACCTCTGCTATCGCTCTGTTCACTTCCTTTGACATCGCTCTGTCAGACTATGTTTCAGATGATATCGCTCTCGGTATGAAACAGTTTGGATCAAGAAGGGGTTCTGGTACCATTATATGCTGGTGCCGGGAGACGGGTTTTCGACCGTTCGACACGAGCGCCGCGAAGTCGGACGCGCGTACGTGGAGGGCCAATGACTGAATCGGGTTCTCAACGCGCCGACGCATTGACGGACGACCGGCTGGTAGCCAAGGTCCAGGCCGGCGACCAGAGCGCATACACCGTACTAGTCGAACGCTACTCGGACTACGTGTTCACGATCGCCGTCAGGATCATTGGCGATGAGGATGACGCGGCGGACATCGCCCAAGAGGCGTTCGCTCGCGCCTACAAAGCGATAGGCCGATTCAGGGGCGACTCGAAATTCTCGAGTTGGCTCTATCGAATAGCGGCCAACCGGGCGCTCACGCACCTCAAGCGCAAGAAGCGACGCCCCCAGACCGTGGACATCGATCTCGGGGCTCACATCGAGGCTCAAGCGCGAGCCAGCGACAATCGCGATGATCCCGGTCAGCAGGTGCTCGACGACGAGTTTCGCCGGGCCATGCGCGATGCCGTATCCAAGCTGCCGGTGCAGTACCGAACCGTCATAACGCTCTTCTATCTTGAAGAGAGGAGCTACAAGGAAGTGGCCGAGACGCTCGGCATCCCGATGGGAACGCTCAAGACTCATCTCCACCGGGGCCGGGCGATGTTGAGAGAGGTTCTTAAGGGACAAGGATTCTGAGAGCGGGAGGAAAGAGTGAACGAGAGCTGCCTGGATTTCCTGTTCGACAGGAGGAGCATCCTTCGCTACAAGGATGAGGAGATTCCCCAGGATGTTCTGGACAGAGTGCTGATGGCCGCACAGCGGGCGTCGGCGCCGGGTGGAACCCTGACCGGTGGCTACCGCGGGGCACAGCCAATCTCCATCATCGTGGTCAGGAACAAGGCTCGTAGGTCTCAGTTGAACGACATGCTGTGTGAGGGACGGAAGTCCTGTATCGAAGATGCACCGGTCTCCCTCATCTTCTGTGTCGATACGCATCGCCTGAACAGATGGGCCGAACTTGAAGGCGGCGAGTCGCATTTCGGTGGCATGGGCGTCCTGTGGGTATCCCTGCGCGCGGTCTACACGGCTGCTCAGAACGCCGTTGTGGCCGCCGAGGCCCAGGGTCTCGGATCGCAGTACATCCAGGAGATCGTCTGGCAGCCGCATACGGCGCTGGATTTCTTCGAGCTTCCGAAGAAGGTGATGCCGATCACGATGCTCATTCTGGGTTATCCATCCGAGCGGCCTCCGCTTGCCCCAACGCTTCCTCTTGAGGCGATAGTACATGAGGAGACGTATCACGATCCCTCTGATGACGAGCTGATCGCCCACTACTCCGCAAAGGAAACCTACTACCAGGACTGGGTCAGGAACCTCCCGGCGGACTCGAAGCTCAAGAAGCACATCGAGAAGGAAGGGGTCAAGAACCTGGCTCAGTTTGTTTCGCAGATAACGTACACCGAGAGCTTCTACAGGTGGCGGGACGACATGATCAAGATCAACCTCGCCCTGTCCGAACTGGAGTAGTCTTCGTACTGACCGAGGCGGGCCATGCAGGTTCGGGCACGCCAGGGGAAAGAGATGCGCTCAAGGGGACGTGGCAGATGGGTCTGTAGCGTCCCCTTCTTACGCACGCACTTGCGACGGCCGCGCGATTCAAGGGGAGGGGAGTATGGAACGGGACATCGTCGCCTTGACGATCTCTATCGTTCTCATGATCATCCTGGTCCGGTTCCGGTTGGATCTCGGGATCGCGATGCTCCTCGGCGCCGTGAGTATGGCACTGGTGTCCGGTAGGGCCATCGGTTGGACGGGGCTCGAAGTGTGGCGCGCCGTCATCGCGAAGGACTCGCTTCTGCTTTTCGGCCGCATCGCGACGATCCTGATGCTGGGAGCGTTCGCCGGACGGCTCGGGTACCTGGATCATGTCGTGTCGGGACTCAAACGCCTGATCCGGGATAACCGGATCGTCGTCGCGCTCGTTCCCGCCTTCGGAGGTCTTCTCCCCATGCCGGGGGGGACCATGCTGACGGCGCCGATGGTGGAGAACGCGCTCAAGTCGACTGACGTCGGACCCGAAGATCGTTTCTTCATTGCCTACTGGTTCCGCCACGTCTGGGAATATGTCTGGCCGCTCTATCCGGCCATAATCCTCGCCGCCGCTATCATCGACCGCCCGGTGGCCGACATAGCCCGTGTCACCTACCCGCTCACGCTTGCAGCCATCGCAAGCGGAATTCTGCTCGTCTTGAGGCGGACACCCGCCGGTCGGAACGAGACCTCGCCCAAGGAGCGCAAGGGAGCGGGATTGGCTCTCGCCAAGGGGTCTCTGCCCTTCGTCGTTGTGATCGTTGGCGCGCTCGTGTTCAAGTTCGAAGTCATACTTGTCGTGCTCGTCGTCGTGTCTCTTCTGGCCGTGTTTGAGAAGGCGGACCTCAGTGACGTGCTCGCCTCTCTGAGGAAGGGAACCGAATTTCAGATCATCACGCTCGTCTTCGGGGTCAGCGCGTACAAGCACCTCCTCATTGCGACCGGGATCCGCGAGGCCGTTCCGGAGTTCCTGATGCAGATCCAGGTGCCGGAGCTTCTCGTCATCATAGCCGTGCCTATGCTCATCGGGCTCGTGACGGGTGTTACCGCAGCATTCGTCGCCGTGACATTCCCTCTGCTCATGCCCATCATCATGAGAGGAGGGGGCATCGACATGGAACTCGTGATGCTGGCATTCGGCTCCGGATTTGTCGGGTGTCTGCTCTCTCCCGTACATCTCTGTCTCGTGCTGTCGCGGGAGTACTTCGGGGCCAGCTTCGGAGGGATATACCGGCTCCTCATCCCCGCTACTCTAGCCATCATGGCCGTTGCGGTGGCCATAGTGCTCCTGTAGGATAAGCGCTCACCATATCGATACGGCACGCGAGACGACGCGGGTCTATTGATCCGGTCGGCGGATCTGTTTCCGTTCGTGGAGGGCATGTGAAGGGGCGCCGAACAGCCGTGGCAGCGACGGTGCTGTCTGGTCTCCTCTGGGGATCGTCTTTCGTCGTCGTGAAGCTCGGACTCAGGACGATAGATCCCTACTGGTTTGTCTTCATGCGCTTCGCGGCGGCCTCACTCATCGCGGTCGGCTATGTGGCGGCCACAGGACGGCTCGCCGGGCTCCGCGCGGCACTGAGGCACCCGCTGGTCATCTGGCTTGGGGTCACGAACGCTGTCGGCTTCATGCTGCAGTTCAAGGGACAGACCCTGACCACCGCAAGCAAGGCCGCGCTTTTCGTGAACAGCAGCACCATCCTGGTTGCTATCGCATCGTGGTTCGTGTTCAGAGAGCGCCTGTCGCGTATGAAGACCGCGGCCATTGTGTTGGGTATGATCGGCGTCATCATGGTGACGACCGGCGGGCGTTTCCGACTGATGCTGGGAGCCGAACTCGCAGGAGACGCGCTTATCTTCGCCGCCGCCATCGTCTGGACGGCCTTCATCCTTCTCAACAAGAGAATCGTGGCCGGGCACATCGCCGACGTGCGCGTTCTGACTGCGGCGATGGTTGTGGTGACGGCGCTGACGGCGCT
>DAOVNE010000057.1 GCA_030630395.1 Candidatus Eiseniibacteriota bacterium | reverse complement strand
GTTGCGTCGATCCCAACTCGCAAGGCGCTCGGCGTAGAAGCGCTCTCCGTAGTCTCCATATGAAGCGAGGAGCCTGATGGGGCCGGCTCGGATGTCCCGGATCTCCGTTTTGAAGCCGGCAACACCTGAATCGTTCGAATCGTCAAGCCAGCCGGAGGTATTGAGGCCGTATTCGGTGGCCCAGGTGACGCGGCCGAATCGCGTGAGAAACGGGACGACCTCTCCCAGAGCCAGCTCGGAATCGAGAGCGATGACCTCGCTGTAGCCCCCTGAGCTGCCATGGAAAGGGGTGTCATTGAAGTCCCTCCGCGCGTAGGTAGCGCCGAAGAGCATCTCGTCACCCAGGAAGCGGCGGTTCAGCCTGAGACCCCGATAGTCATCGGTGCTGCTCGATACCGTGTCCGTGACGGTGGCACCCGGGTAGTACTCCAGCTCGTCGGTCATTCCGGCAAAGCCCATGGAGGCGTAGTCACTCCGCTCGCTGTAGAAAGCGGCGCCGTGGATTCCAAACACATCCCAGAAATCGAGCCGCACACCCTGCGCCCTCACTCCCCAGTCATCGTGCTTGACCTCGCCCTGGTCGACGATGGCAAGAAGCGGCTCGTTGAGCCAGAACCGGTCCTGCCCGGTGAAGAGATGCGCCTCAACCCTGCTTCCGTGGAAACGCATGTGCGCCTCGTTCAGGAAGACCCGCGTGTCCTTCAAGTCCTCGGACCACCGGTCCGATTCGGCCGACACCTTGAGAAAGGTGTCTATGTCCGTCCAGGGACTGCTCTTGAGCCTGAACTCTGCGTAGAGCCTCGGGTTCCCGAGCTGCCATGTCGGATCACCGCCCCTCCCGCTCGTCAGCTCGAACATCAGGTCGGAGTAGCCCTCGAGCGAGGTGACCGCTTTGGCGGGTATGGCAACAACCAAGATGGCTGCCACACACGCGGCCACAATGAGCGCGGTCGGACGCGAAACCCCTGTTTTGCCGTTACGTGTCACCTGGAGCTCCTTCGAGAATCATCGTTGTGCGCGGCTACCACAGGAGCACGGCCGAGAGGCGATACATACTGCCTATCCTCCGCTCCGACAGCAGCGCTACGTCCAGTCTGAGGTTCTTCGATTTGATGCCGAGTCCGGCCGTGATCCTGTCGCGGTTCATTCCCGCACGAAGCGCGAACGCATTGTAGAACCATATCTCGGTACCCAGATTCAGTGATGCCTTCGCGTCGTAGAACTCGGGCGCCTCGCGCGGTGCACGCCACTCGACGCTCATCAGCATGACCTCGCGGAAGGTGTACGTTCCGCCAAGGCGGAGTTCCATGTAGATCGGGTCGCTTGCTCCCGACGCCTCTATCAGTTGAAGCTCCGGCTCGCCGAGATTTCTCAGAGTCGCACCGAGGGACCAGGTGTCCCGACGGTAGAGCCCGCCTAGATCGACAGCGTACCCTGCGTCCCCGCCCGCGTTGAACGATGGATCGTTGTAGTAGTCGTAACCTGGAGCGTCTATCGAGAAGCGCTTGAGGCTCGCTCCCACCGCGAGGTGGTCGATCGGTGTCCTGCTTCCATAACCCAGGAGAAGCGTGTCCTCATTGTAGAGATTCTCGGCGCTCGTCCTCATCCACCCGGCCGCGATGCCCCGGTGGGTGTTCCCGTACCCGGCCATGGCCGAGTCCTCAGCCAACCCCTCAACGCTGTAGACACTTGTGCGCATCCCGAACAACTGGATCTCGTCGAGCGAGACAAGCCCCGCGGGATTCCAGTGGAGCGCCGTCACGTCGTCAGCCACCGCGACGAAGGCGCCACCCATACCCATCGCCCGCGCGCCCGTCTCCATCTCGATGAAGTTGGCCGGCGCAGCGAGAGGCACAAGCATAATCACGGCGCAGAAAACCCATATCTTCCCGTTCATGTCAGTCATTCCTCGCTACTTAATGACAACGACTGGGCGATTGACCCGCTCGTAGGTCGGTTCCGTCTTGAACTTCGCCTCCACCCTCATCACATAGATACCATACGGCACAACGTGGCCATTCTCGTCGGTACCGTCCCAATCGATGCTCCCCTGAAGCCAGCCTGTGAACTCAGTCGGCTGATGCCAGACTAGCCGGCGGGCGAGACGTCCGGAGAGATCGTAGAACTCAACATTGACATGGTCGGCTTCCCGACCGATGTAGAACGTGATCGTGGTGGAATCATAGATGCCGTCGCCGTTCGGTGAGAATGGGTTCGGCTCGGATATGACGCCTGATAGCCCTGCGGTCTCGTCGAAATCGAGTCCGTTCCAGAAGAAGACCCCGAAGAGACCGAGCACATCTGTCGTGGCGCCCACCGTGTTGCTCGACGGGCTGTTTGCCGCCCCCCTGAGGACCCAACGATCGGTCTCCGTCACCCACTTGAAAAGCCCGAACTTCCTCTCATCGAGAGATCCGACATCGTACTCCGGGTAGTGGAGCTTCACCGTCACCGGACCCTCAGGCTCTATCTCCACGCCTTCCAGAGTCTCGAGTGTGACCGTCCGTGCCGTCCCCACGAATTCCATGTCGTCCCGTACATTGGCGAGGTCGACGAGCGAAGCGTCCAAGGGTGTGAGAGCGAACGCAAGCTCGTCGCGTGCACCGGTCGGAAGACTCGCCTCGTCCACTGATACGATCGTCCCGTCCTGGAAGAGGAACACCACGGCCTCGTTCGCGGCCGTCGTGTCCGAGTGCGCGATCCGCTGCGACTCCGCCCACGGCTCTGGAATCGCCAGCTCAAAGGGACCGGCCCAGATGTCGTTCTCGTTTGACGACTTGTCGGTCGCATGGATGTAGCCGACGATGACTCGGCCCATGCCCGTGACATTCAGATCGATTTCGCTCGTCACCGACACAATGTCGGCTCGCGCAACGTCGGCGGCCCAAACATCCTCGGTCAAGGCAACCATGTCGACCGCGTGTCGGGTCGTATCACCGAGAGTGCGCCAGAAGAACCGGGCGCCCCCGACGCCGGAGACGGGGGCGATGATGGTCGTCCAGAAGACGGCCGGAGCGCCATCGAGTGCCAGCCAGGGGATGTGCTCGATCGTCTCATCACCTTCAACAGGAGTGTACCCGTCCGGTCTGCGACTCTCGAACTCGGCGATAATGGGCGGCGAGTAGTCCTCTGCGAAGCTCGCCTCAAGCAGACACGCGACTTTGCTCTCGTCGAACCGCTGCTGTGCGTCGGCCGTTGTGTAGTCGAGCATCTCCTCCTGAGTCCGCCCGGGCGCCTTACCCTCACCCGGTGACACCGCCACATCTATCAGGTTCGCGTCGCGGTCGCGACCACCCTCGCTGTCGCGTCCACCGCCGAACTGCCACTCACCGATGTTGTTGTTGATCCAGCGTATGCCACCCAGATTCGAGTCCGACGAGTCACCGTCGTGCGAGGAGATGCATACGATTATGTCCCAGTTGCCGATATCTAAATCTTCATCCGCGTCATCGCCGAAGAGATCGCGCCGCACGCGGACGTCGATGAAGTCCTCCTCGTAGTTGTCGCACATGGCGACGTCACTGTCGTTCTTGTAGAGACTCCAGCTCGCGGATGAGTTTGAGTCGTTCGAGTTGACGAACCACTTGCCCCACCCCTCTATCGAGACGCCGTAGTCCCACGCATCGACGCTGGCGATATCAACATACCGGTTCGGGAAGCCGCTGGTTGAGCCGGCGCCCTCCTTCGCGTCGATGTAGATGTCGATCTTCTGGAGGTTCAGGTCCGTCCGGTACTCGTCATCACATGTCTGCTGGCTCGGCTGCGGAGCGCCCCAGTCCGCGGCCCCCGGTTCCTGATGGTTGATGAGCTCCGCGACGTAGGTTCTGAAGACGAGCCAGTCGCCGTCGGCGAAGATCTCGAAGTCCGTGATGTCGAACGAGCCTGGGAAGAAGACGAGATTGGTCGGGTAATGGTAGTAGAGCCCGCTGATCGGGTCGCCGCCGCTGTCCGTCTGATTCGGACCGTGGTCGTCGCCCTCCGCGTCGGTGAACTGCCTCAAGGCCGTTGCGGGGTTGTCCACGGTCAGGGTGATTACGGCGGTCGCCGACCAGACATTCGTGGCGTCTCTGGCCATGACGGTCATGGTGTGATCACCGTCGGCCGCGGACGACGTAAGGGTGTCTGCGGTGGTGTAGACACCGTCTCCGCCTATCATGTCCGGCCCCTCTCCGTCGTCCAGCATTCTGATAAGGGGCTCCCCTCCAATGTCGGAGAGGTTCAGGAAGACATCGCCGATGCCTCCACCGGTATCCATCACTTCAACGGTGTAGGTCACGACGTCACCCGGCTCTGCCGGCGACGGGCCGGCTTGCCCGTTCGCGAGTCCCGGTGCTGATCCCTCGCTCACTACGACGTAGTCTGCGTAGTTCATAAGTGTTACAGGCGTCGTCGCCGTCTCCCACCACTCGCCGGTCTCGGGCTCCATGTCGTGCGTGGCGTCATGTGGCACCGAGTCGAGGGCCGTTCGCTTCTCCCCGCCGGTCTCCTGCATGACATACGCTTCGAGTCGGATCGTGTCGCCGACAGTGGCCTCGATCGCCGCAAGCGGGACTCGGAATACGACTTTCTCTGCGGTCTTCGTGATCCACGCGGTGACAGCCGCGCCCTCCACCCAGTCGGTGACCCATATCTCGTTGATGTGATCGTAGAACTGCCAGCCGCTTCCGCTCCACTTCCTGAGATCGGCGTAGTCCTCAGATGCGTACTTGTACGTGAAGGCGTAGTCGGGCAGAAGGAAGTGTCCGTAGTTTATGGGGAAGGTGAATGGCTCGGGTGTCGCTCCCGCCTCATCACCGTTGCCCTCAATCGCAAGACCGAGATGGGCGCCGTCCCAGTTGGAGCTGAAATCCAGCGTCACCACCAGTGTGTCTGCGCTGTTCGAGGCGTGAAGTATGGTCAGATCCACGCCCTCGTGGCTGTTGTGGTCGTCGTCGGATTCCGGCGCCTCCTCGTCGACCGCTATGATGGTGGCATCCACGGGCAGGAAGACGGTCTCCACAGGAAGGGTCCCTGCGTCTCCCACTATCTCGATGATGCCGTAGTTTGTGCCGGCTTCGATCGCTCCCACGGCAACGCCATCCGCATCAGTCACGATCGGTGTGTCGATCGAGACCACAAGATCCTCAGGTGTCGCCACGAGTGCGATGCTCAATCCCGCAGTGTCCACCGCGTTACCCCACTCATCGACGACCGACGCCGTAAGCACTGCCGTCTCACCGGCCCTGAGTGCGGTCGGTGATGCCTTAAGCTCGACGAGTGCCGCGTCACCGGGCTCGAGAACGATCGCCAGCGTGTCCACGTCAATCGACGCAAACTCCGAACTCGGGTCGATCACCGCGGTCACAAGAGCGGTACCGGCCGCGGTCCCGGAGAATTCAATCTCAAACCAGCCGTTCGCATTGGTCTCGACGACGGTCACACTGAAACCGCCGCCTACGCCCAAGGCGGTCATGGTCGCATTGAGCCCGGAGACAGGAGCGTCGTTGCCGCTCGCGTCGACGAGCTGTCCGGTGATCCTCGCCACGCTGTCACCGACCGCGATCTCATAGCTGTCGCTTTCGAGCGTGAGCTCTGTGGGGGCCGGCGCTCCTATTCCCACCTCGAGGACATTCACGAGTCTCTCGCTGGTCGCGAGAATCCTCAGGATCTCGATCTCATCGTCGGCAACAAGGAAGCCGGCGCGTCCATTCACGAACATGTCTCCCGTGATGGCAGGTGGGTCGAGCGTGACGCCGTTTGTATCGGCGATGACCACATTTCCGAGAGGCGGATGGGCCGGGTCAAGACGCGTGAACGAGATCGAGACGCTGTCGATGAAATCATCATCCCAGTACGCCACGCGATCGTCGTCGTCGCGCGGCTCGAGCCACGCTTCCGCATAGTAGTAAAGACCGCTGTCGGGGATGCTGACTGTCGTTGCCACACCGTAGATGGTGCTGCCGAGCGAGTCCACGTAGGCGAAGTGCGTCGCCTCGACTGCTGGAAGCGTCAGTGTGCCGACATTCATTGTGTCGCCACCACTGATGGTCGTGGGGGTCTCCGCTTCGACATAACCCATCGCTACGGCGACCACGTTCCAGCCGCCGTCGACGACCGTAGCTATGGAGAAAGCTCCGGAACCACCGGCCACGACATAGGGACCATCTCCTCCCGCCTCCCCCGTCACCGCATCATAGACGGTCACCGTGACATCGGTGGCTGGACCTCCGGAGAGGGCCACCTGCCCCTCGATGCGACCGGTGACCTTGGTCAGCGCGAAATCGATGCCTGTGATCTCGGCCTCATCGACAATGGTCACATCCTCGACCGTCACGGAGAGATACGACTCACCGGTCGCCACAACGTCGTAGGTGCCGTCCGGAACGAGGTACATCGTGTAGTCGCCGCCACCCGGCGGGGCATCGGCTGATTCAATGGCCACGCCACCACTCCAGGCCGTGACAGTGACTACCGTTGTATGATCATTGGAATCGTCGAGTGCCACTGTTCCGGATATGGAGCCACCGGGAGGGAATCCCTCGTCCGGTACGCCATCTGCGTCAGCGTCCACGACGGTCTCGTAGTAGTTGTCGAGGTCCGTGAAAGCGTCCCACGGCGTGCTCGGATTGGATTCAACGCCGGTGGATGATGTCGGCGCCGCATCGTATGCTCCCGAATTGTCGCCTCCGACGATGGCGGCGATGAACCTGAGCGTAGTGCCCTCGGGCACGACCCCCCCACCGAGTCCGAAGAGGCCGTTCCATGACATCCGGGCCTCGATGTGCCTCCAGCCTGGATTGCACTGGGAGTAGACCTCGTCGACGGGCGTCGTGCTCGTCGGGTCGGAGCAGTGCTTGATTTCAAAGACACCGGGCAGATCCCAGCCGGCCATGATCACGTCCGCACCAATTGTGCTGAACGTGATTCTCCGCGCGTAGAAGTCGGCGATCGAGAAGTCCGTTGCCCCCGTGATCCCGTCCTGCGCATCGGTATCTATGAAGAGGAGATAGCCGTTTCCAAGCTGACTGGGAGCGTTGGCGGTGGTGATGCCGACATAGAGACTATCGGCATCCCAGGTGACATAGAGATCGACCAGGTCGCCGTCACTCGCACCCCAACGGTTGTCGTTGTCCGGGTCTTCCACGCCCAGCTCATCGGGCTCCCAATCGTTCTCTTCTTCAGTGACGTGCCCGTTGATGTATGGACTGTTGTACGTCTTGCCCGCGACAGTTCCGCAGGCAAGCAGGAGAACAAGCAGTATCAGAATCGGGATATGTCGTCGCATTACCTCTTCCTCTCAGACTCCGCTGCGTTCCTTCACCCCACCCGCGGCCCCGGGTGCATCTCCCTCTTGACCCATACACTCACTGACGCGAGCGAGCAGCTCGGGCAGTATGTCGCCCGCCGCGCCGATCAGAGT
>DAOVNE010000169.1 GCA_030630395.1 Candidatus Eiseniibacteriota bacterium | reverse complement strand
GCGCGAGTCGGCCGGCTCGCTCGTGGTCCAGTTCACGGTGATGGAATGCGTCGTCGGATCCGACGCCCCGAAGTTGCTGATTCTCAGGTGGGGAGCATCCGTGACGACCGTGTAGTCGCTGGATTTCGTCGTGTTGTTGAAAGCGTCCATCGAGACCGCGCGGTAGTGATAGAGCGTCTCAGGCTCCAGAGGGAATATGTAGACGGAGTGGATTGTCGTCAAGCCCCCGACAGGGCTCGTTGTACTGCCGTAGGAGCCTGTCGTACCGAATTCAACCTGCGACGTCGCCGGTCGGTCGGTGTTCCAGCAGATAAGCGCGTATGTATCGGACACCGCGCACGCCACCACATCTGATATCTCAGGGGGAGCAGGCGTCCCAATCCAGATCGTGATGGGAGAGCCCTCCTGATTCTCATCCGTGGAAAACGTGAGAATGCCGAGCTCGTCCGACTCGATGGGGTCGGGAGTAAGCAGCGAATCGTCGCACGTGACGGCGAACTGCGTATTGGGGGTCATGCCCACGATGATGTGCGCACGAGAGTCTGGTTGAGTCTCCGGGTTGGCCGAGGCAGCGCCTGTGAGTATGAAGCACAGTGCCAGGATCGCAAGAACCTGCCACGCTGCTCCACACAGCATCACACACGAGCCACGTGCCGCGCCGCGCGAAAAGACGAACAAAAATCTCTCCCTAGCCTGAGTTGCGCGGAGTATATGCACGAGCAAGAAAGCTGTCAAGCATTTCCTTGCCATGCGGCGCCCCATGGCAAACGAGCGCCGTTACCCCCACAATGTAGTCGTAATGCTATCGAATGCCAGAAGTGGGCCAGTCAGATCGCTCGCATCCTTCATGATGTCATGAAGCCCATTTCATGGCGCCATGAAGCGTCGACGCGGAGCCTGGCGGCGCAACCCGCTGAAACAGAGCCACGAGGAGGAGCACAGGGGCGATGCTCACAATCGTAGCAGCGGCGATCGTGCCCCATGGCAACTCGTGCAGTCCGGCGAAGAGGGCCAGCGCCACGGGCACTGTCCTTGACTCGGGTGTGGAGGTCATGATGAGTGCGAAGAGGAACTCGTTCCATGCGAAGATGAAGATGAGAGCCGCGGACGTGAAGAGGCCTGGGGCCGAGACGGGCAGAATCACCCGCAGGAAGGCCTGCGCGGGCGTGCAACCGTCAACAAGTGCCGCGTCCTCGAGGCTCTTGGGAAGCGTGGAGAAATAGTGGGTGAGAATCCACACCGCAAGGGGAAGCGACATCAAGGTGTAGGGGAGGACGAGCGCCGGGTAGCGCCCTATGAGCGAGAGACGAGCCATGGCGACGTAGAGCGGACCGATCATCCCAATCGCGGGGAAAATGGCGATTCCGAGGAAGACGGCCATGATCAGTTCCTTCCGCCTCACCTTCAGGCGGGCAAGCGCGTACGCGGCCGGGGAGGCGAGAGCCAGCGTGAGGAGAGTCGTGAGCGATGCCACGATGAAGCTGTTCAGGATGTTCCTTGGAAACTGACCGGTTTCGAAGACCGCGCGGAAATTCTGGATCACAGGTGGGCGTGGCCAGTAGTCCGCCGGCATCTTGTAGATGGCGGAAGGGGCAGAGAGACTGATGTTCAGCAGCCAGTAGAAGGGGATCAGACATGCGGCGGCGATCGCCAGCCGCGTGATCCACAGTCCTGTGCTGCTCAGTCTCATTCTCTTCATTCTAGACAGTCTCCCGCGAGGCTTTCAGGAGCTTCAGAAGACCAAGGCTTATGAGGAAGACGATTAGAAAGAGAGCAACAGTCATCGCCGATCCGTAGCCCAGGTCCGAATAGCGGAACAGCATGCGATATATATAGACAGAGAGTGTCTCCGTCTTGGTGGCGCCGCCGGTCAGCACCCACACGATATCGAAGACGCGGAACGCATCCATCGTTCGAAAGAGGAGCGCGATCGCGATGAATGGACGCAGCAAGGGCACCGTCACGAACCGGAACTGGTGCCATCTTCCGGCGCCGTCCAGTGAGGCCGCTTCGTAGTACTGATCGGGAATCGACTTGAGCCCAGCGAGGAGGATGATCGCCACAAAGGGCGTGGTCTTCCACACATCCGCGAGGATGATCGAACCCATTGCGAGACCCGGCCCGAGCCAGACCACAGGTGCGTCTATCGCACCGAGCTTGACCAGCACGGAGTTCAGAAGCCCCATCCTGTCGTTCAGGATGAGCGACCACATCGTCGCAGCCACGACAGTGGGAAGCGCCCACGGAAGCACGATCGATGTGTTCATGGCAGCGCGCCCGCGACCGATCCGGTTGAGCACGAGCGCCGCTGCGAGTCCGAAGGCAAGCTCGAAGCCCACCGATATGACTGTGAAGTAGATGGTCTGCCAGAAATCCTGCAGGAATGTGGCGTCAGCTGCCAGCCTTGCGAAGTTCTCGAGCCCGGCGAATCCTCGCTCATCCGCGAATTTCATGTTGTAGTGCGTGAAGCTGAGAACGAACTGGCTCAGAACCGGGAACGCCCCGAGAAGCGCCACGAATGCCAGCGATGGCGCGAGCAGCCAGACCGCCAGGCGGCTCTCTCGTCGTCTCTTCGTCGGCGCTGCCCTGCTCACACCGCTTCTCCCTGAGCGTCGTGGTTGGCCTAGCGTGACAGGATCGCGGCCATCTCGGTCACGATGCTCTCGGCAGCCGCGTGCGAATCAAACTCACCTGTGAGTGCCCTGTGGACGTTCTCCTGGATGATGTCGGACGCGATCGGGTAGTGAGGCGTTCGCGGTCGGTTGCGCGTGTTCTGGAAGACGTCGAAGAAGCCGCTGTAGTGTGGGTTCGCGGCGAGGACATCCGGGTCGCCGTATGAACTCTTCCTGGTCGGCAGATATCCCCCCTCGATCGCCCGGAGGCTAAGCGAGCGTTCGCCCGTGATGAAGGCGAGGAACTCAAACGCCTCTTCCGGGTGCCGGCTGTAAGCGGAGACGGCGATGTTCCAGCCGCCGATCGTGGAGTAGCCCGTCTCACCCTCCGCGTGGGGGAGAGGTGCGATTCCGATGGTCCCCTTGACCGATGACTCCTCGTCTTCGGCGATGCTCCAAACGTAGGGCCAGTTCCTCAGGAACAGGACCTGACCTTCCGTGAAGAGCCGTCGTGACTCCTCTTCCTTATAGGTGAGGACGCTTGCCGGAGAGATCCCAGTCTCAATGAGCTCTCTAATGAAGTCTATCGTCGATTCCACGTCCCTCACCGCGCGCTCCGGCGAATCCCGAAGCGTCTCCGCGGAGATGTCGCCTCCCCGGCCCCACAGAACCTCGAGGAAATTGCAGACCAGACCCTCGTACTTCGCACCCTGCCAGATGAATCCCTCGATCCCGGCGGGGTCGGCGACGCTCGTGCAGGCACGCGTGAACTCGCTCCACGTCTCAGGAACCGGGAGTCCGGCCTTCTCGAGGAGGTCGCTGCGGTAGTAGAGGAGTCCTGCGTCTGTGAACCACGGCACCGCGTAGATCGTACCCTCGTACATCACGCTCTCAAGAGGTCCCGACAGGAACTCCTGTTCATCGAAGAGACCGGCCGGTACCGGCCGTATCCACCCTGCGCGCGCGAACTCCGCCGTCCAGATGACATCGAGACTGTAGAGATCGATGCTCGATTCCTGAGCGGAGAGGTAGGTGACGTAGGCGTCGTGTTGGGTATCCGTATTGGCCGGCATCACCTGAAACGTGACCTCAACGTCCGGATGAGAGGCATTGTACTCCTCGATCAGTGCGGCGGTGGCTCCGGATGGGTCCTGCCCCGCGGCGAAGATCATCCTGGTGACGCCGTCGTCTCCCGTCGAACACCCGACGAGAAAGCAGATCGACAGAACGACGCCCGCTCCAGCAAGAGTTGTCAGTTTCCCCATTCTCCGGTCCCCTTTCAGATTGCCAGCTTGATGTATGACTGTTCACGGTCATGCTATAGACCGCGCGACACGCTGTCAATGTGAACCGCACGCAGGGGCCTCTTGCGCTTTGGGACCGCTCCCCTGAGATGCTATACTCGAGGCAGTGCATGACTCGGCGGCATGGAACCAATGCGTCGCCTGGCCTTGTTTTCCTGGAGGTGCTCTTGATCCACACTGTCTGCGAGACCGGAGGAAGATCACGGGGGAGACGTCGACCCCGGATCCTCCACCTGGGAATCCTGCTTCTCGTGGCCGTCGTGTTCCTTCCCGCCTCAGACGCCGCGGGTTTCTGGGGCTGGACGCGAACGGAACCCTCGGAGAGCGTCGAGATTGAAGCCGACACTGAAACCGGCGACGAACCGGCTGGACGCTGGCGCACGGCGAGCCCGCGCGACCGCAAACCGCTCACCGAGGAGCAGCAGCGCGAGATCGAGCGTCTGCAGTCCATCGGGTATCTGACCGGCTCACAGCCGGCCCCCTACCGCTCAGGCGTCACGGCGCACGATTCCAAGCTGAGCCTCGCTGGGGTGAACCTCGTTGTTTCCGCGCACAGGCCAGGGGCCGCGCTCATGGATATGAACGGGACGG
>DAOVNE010000010.1 GCA_030630395.1 Candidatus Eiseniibacteriota bacterium | reverse complement strand
GGGTGAAGCCTATGAGAACACAGACGGCACATACACGTACACTGTTTTGCTCTCGTGGGATTTCGGTCAGGCTGCCAGGCCGGATCGGATCAACCTGAGCATCGAGCATCTGATGGGCTGCGGCTTCTACGACCCCGAGAACCCCGAGCAGCAGGACTACATCATCGTCCACGATGGCTACTCGGCACCCGATGGCGAGTGCTTTGACCTCTTTGGAGAGCCGGCTGACGATATCGTGTGGGTGGGTGGAATTGCCATGGACGACCCTGACTGCTGGATGCCGGTACTGCATCTCCTCTGGGAGAATAGCGGGCCGACCATCGAGTGTGTGCCACTGGGCACTGGGTCAGCCATTTTCTCATTCACATCGTACGGTCTTCCGGTCGACACGCAGATCTACTACGGGGCGATCCTCATCAAGGCCGGCGACTACTGCATCGTGTGTGACTATGAAGGACCGCTTCCCGACTGCAACACCTGGGCGCCCGTCGAGGATCATCACTGGGGCGTGATCAAGGCGTTGTACAGGTAGCGCGAGGGGGGAGACGGCTGGGCAGAACCGGCGCAGGGACGGAGTCGTCGGAGCACAGGCGTCCACCTGAGAATAGATTTCAGGAGAAGGGGTGTCCCGCTGGGGATACCCCTTCTCCTCGTTGCCGGTGTGGTGCGGAAGTGTGTGGCTACATCTCTCTCAGGAGCGCGACCCGCTGTTCCATCGGAGGGTGGGTTGAGAAGAGCTTGTTGAAGGCGCCCTTCTGCCCCTTGAGCGGATTCAGGATGTAGAGGTGGGCGGTCGCCTTGTTCGCGACCTCGAGCGGTTCCCGGTCCGATGATATCGTCTCGAGTGCGCTCGCAAGTCCCTCGGGGTAACGCGTCAGGAGCGCTCCGTTGGCGTCCGCCAGGAACTCGCGCCTCCTCGATATGGCGAGCTTGATCAGCTGAGCGATGAGCGGTGAGAGAACCGCAAGCACGAGCGCGACGACCAGAAGGACCATACCCACCTGACCGCCTCCCGATGAGCTTTTCCTCCTGCGTCCGCCCCACAAGAAGCTTCTCAACATCCAGTCGCTCACGAGCGCGACGGTGCCGACCATGACAACGGTGAGTGTCATGAGAAGGGTGTCGTAGTTCGCGATGTGAGACATCTCGTGACCGATGACGCCCTCGAGTTCAACCCGGTTGAGCTTCTGCAGAAGTCCCGTCGTGACGGCTATCGCGGCGTGCTCGGGGTTGCGCCCTGTGGCGAACGCATTCGGGGCAGTGTCATCTATGATGTAGAGCTTGGGTGTAGGGATCCCGGCTGCGATAGCGAGTCCCTCTACAGAGTGGTAGAGATGGGGATGATCTTCCTTCTCCGCGGGCTTGGCCCGGCTGATGGCGAGGACCATCCTGTCACTGTTGTAGTAGCTGCCCCATGCCGCGCCGCCTGCGATGACGGCCGCCAATATTGGCGCGGCAGGACCCCAGACGGTGGTCCTGCCGAAGAGCCAGCCGAGAAATACCACGAAGATGATGAAGATCCCAACCAGGAAGCCCGACTTCACCTTGTTGCTGCTTATCTGCTCCCACATCTATAGCTACTCCGTTGAGGGCGGTTCCCTACAGGAGGCAACCGCCCTCGCTGTCTTTCTACCAGAGGGGGAAGAACGTCGTGATGCAAGCGAGTATCAGGAGCACCGCCGGGATGATCAGATTGGGCGGACGACCACCCTCGACCAGTTTCTTCCTTCCCCAGAAGAGCGCAAGTCCGGCGAGGAGGTAGATGATCCCAAGAATGCTCTTGATGATGACGAAGAACCCCATACCGACCTCCGATCTAGAACTGGACCTTGACGGGTCCCTTCTCTGCTTCCTCGATCTCGAAGTACTCCCGCTCCTTGAAGCTGAACATCCCGGCGATGACGTTCGACGGGAACATCTCGCGCTTGTTGTCGTACTTCAGGACCGTGTCGTTGTAGAACTGCCGCGAGTACGCGATCTTGCTCTCAACCCCCGCGAGCTCTTCCTGGAGCATCATGAAATTCTCGTTGGCCTTGAGCTCCGGATAGGCTTCTGCGACGGCGAAGAGCGTCTTCAAGGCGCCGGTCAACATGTTGTTCGCCTCGGCGTTGGCACCGACCGACTTCGCATTCTGGAGTGCCGAGCGTGCCTCGGTCACCTTCTGGAAGACCTCTTTCTCATGACCGGCGTAGCCCTTCACGGTCTCGATGAGATTCGGGATGAGATCGACGCGCCGCTTGAGCTGTACGTCGATTTGCGACCAGGCGTTCTCAATCCGGTTCCTGAACTGGATGAGCGAGTTGTACGTGATGATGACCCAGGCGATGATGACGACGATGAGGGCAAGAATGATAATCATGCATGTCTCCCTTCAGGACTGCTGTTTCCAAGCGTAGCTGTAGGGCATTTATAGCTCCGGGGGTCCTCATACGTCAAGGGATTACAGACGGGAACGCCAGAGGTTCACACCATTGACACGCGCTTGCTCATCTCTTACGATGCCACCAGGCAGGCTGCGGTGCACAGACGATGCCCTGCCGACCGCGAATGGAGAATCCTGTGATCAAGAGCCTCTCAGTGCGAACACCCAAGCGCACGTGCTTCATCAACATCACTGCCGAGGTCGCCCGCGCCGTTCACGATCTCGGTGTCGTCGACGGGAGCATCACCGTATATATACCACACACAACTGCAGCCGTGACCATCAATGAGAGCGCGGATCCGGATGTGATGCGAGACATCGACGTTGGTCTCTCCAATCTCATTCCGCACGTCGGTGACTATCGTCATGCCGAGGGGAACTCCGATGCTCACATCAAGTCGTCGCTTCTTGGTTCATCAGAAATCGTGTTTGTTGTTGACGGAGAGCTTGTGTTAGGTACGTGGCAAGGTGTATTCTTCTGTGAGTTCGATGGACCGAGAACGCGAACGGTGTTGGTGGGGAGTTCGGACTCGGTATCGTGATTGAAACGAGGAGGTGGTCAATGAGGTACGTGCGGATAGCCATCATTGGGCTGACGGCACTGGTCTTCGCGGCGACAGTGGCGCAGGCGGACGAAGTTACCGACGCCATAAAGGGCGCCCAGGGCGCGTACGGAAGCGGGGACTACAAGGAAGCGAGCACGCAGCTTCAGACTGCCCTCGTCGGCGTCAATCAGAAGCTCATCGACATGATAATCGAGTACCTTCCCGCCGCACCGGGCGGATGGACCGCGGAGGATCCCGAGGGACTGGACGCTTCGGCCATGGGTGCGGGTTTCTTCGCGTCCCTTGTCGTCTCGCGGGACTACTTTCCTCCGAACGGGTCAAGCATCGAAGTCATGATCGCAGCAAACTCTCCGCTTCTGGCGACGTACCACATGTTCATCTCCAATCCGATGATGGCGGCGATGGCCGGGCAGAGCGGAATGAAGAAAGTCAGCGCATGCGGGTACGATGCCATGGAGCAGTTCGGCGACGGAACCTACGACCTGAACATCCTGGCAGGTAGCGCGACACTGATCTCCGTGAGCGGTGACACCGAGGACGACATTGACTACATTCGTCAGCTTGCGAACCTCATCAACTGTAAGGGGATCGTTAGCGTAGTTGAATAGCGCGCGAGGGGTCTGCCGCCAGTAGGTCTTGGGCGCGACACGATGTGCTGTGATCGCATCGCAGCAGAGACGGGCAGCCACGAGATTCAGCCGAGCTGCCCGTTTCAGTATCAGGACCAGAAGCCCCGCTATTGCCGGCGGGGCTTCGTCCTTTTCCAGACGAGCCACGCGGCCAGAAGAGCCAGGCCGATGAGCAGCGCGAACCCGCCCTCGGGACCATAGATCCCGCCGGCGAGACGCGACTCAGGTTCCAGCTCGACGACCTCGAGGATTCCGTGGAAGGGAAGGCCGCTCACGGGAAGCGAGTAGGCGAACCCGAGAAGAAAATTCCATCCGAAATGGAATCCTATCGGGAGCCAGAGCGAACGGCTTCTGAAGTAGAGAGAGCAGAGAAGCGCGCCGATGAGCCATGTGTTGACGAGACCGATGAAGTTGGCCCCGGGGTTCGTCACATGGAGGAGCGCGAAGATGAGCGATGAGACGATGACGGCCAGGAGCGGCCCGGTCTTCTCATTCAGTCTCTGGAGTATGTAGCCGCGGAACATCAGCTCTTCGTATACGCCTACTGCGATGAGCGCGGCGATGGCCAAGAGAAGGTAGGGGACCAGAGCCTGATCGGGTGGCGCCGGTCGCTGGAACCCGACGACGGCGATACCACCGGAAGCGAGCGAGATCAGGAACACGACCGCCAGAAGGAGTGCCGCAAAGCCGATGCCTCTGCCGAAGTCGAGACGCCAACCCGGAACGAATCCGATCCCGAGGCTCGAGAACGGGCGCCGATCGAAGAGACGCACGAAGCCCCACGTGTAAGCGATGCTGTAGATTCCGACGATGATCATCAGGGGGAAGAAGAGGGGACCAAGAAGCTCAAGGATCTTCGCCGTATCCATCCCTGCGTCCGCAAGATCTATCGAGGGCGCCTCGACAAGCCCCGCTTCAATGAGAATCGCGAACAGGATGCTTGCGAACACCGTGATCACGAGGCCCACAACTAGGTAGCCTACCAGATAGAGGATGATACTCGTCACCGGGCCGAATCGGGGAGGAGGAGCCGATCGCGTCTCCTGGCTCGCCTCGCCGGGCGCATTGCCCGTGTTATCGTCCGTTGTCCATGTCTCTGGGTTCATGCCCTACCTCCATAGGGGTGGGAGCGAGAATGCGCAGATTATTGCACGCGGCGAGCGGATGGTCAAACCCCGCGCGTCGGGTGTGGTCGTGTACGAAGTTGACACCCGATCGTCGCGAGCCCTGCTTCGCGGCCGACATCTGGATCGGGGCGTGGCGCGATTGCCCAAGAGGCGGGCCGTTGGCCGTCATCGTGTCTTCGTTTGGTGCATCGGCACCTCTTGGCACGTCCCTTGTTACATAAGTCCATCAAGCGCTTGTGTCTTGTACGAGACGGGGCTAGGAGCTGGGCGGGGTTGATCTGAATAGGGGCAGAGCCTCCCCGTCCCAGCGCCTGCCGAAGGGCCGCCGATGGCGGCGAGGTGGCTGATCGTCTGGACGCTCCGGAGGGTTGTGTCGAGAGCGTGCCGTCAAGAGGCAGAAGCGCCTTGCGCCGTACGAAGGCGTTGAGTAAACTGGCCACAGTGTCGTCATACGATGCTGCGGTTTATTGCGTCCATTCACTGTAGTGAGCCCGCATAGGGAGAGCAATCCACGCGGGGCTTCCTGCCCAGGAGGAGTACATGAAGCGCTTCCTCATCGTTCTATTTGCGGTCAGTTGCCTGGCGCTATCGACATCGGCGCTTGCCGAGGATGGCTCTGCAGGGCTGGCCTTTCTGAAGCTGGGCGTCGGCGCGCGGGCCATCGCAATGGGCGATGCCTACACTGCCGTGGGTGGGGATGCGGCGTCGATCTACTGGAACCCGGCAGGCACGGTGTCCGTCGATGGAATGGACATCGGTCTCATGCACGCCGAGTGGTTCCAGGGCATCCGATACGAGTTTCTGGGTGCGGTGATGTCGGACGGTTCCCAGGCGTTCGGCCTGAGCGTGGTCGGACTCTACATGGACGATCTGGAGCGCAGGGAGGGGCCGACATCGGACCCGATCGGCCACTTCGGAGTCTTCGATTTCGCGTTCACCGGCAACTACTCCAGACGATTGACCGAGTCGTTCGACGTCGGCGGATCAGTCAAGTACCTGCACCAGAAGATAGACACCGAGCTTGCTCGCGGTGTGGCGGTCGATCTCGGTGCGATCTACCGTGTCCCGGCGGTGACGGGTCTCAGCGCCGGCGTGAGCGTTCAGAATCTTGGTCCGCAGATGAGTTTCATCGAGGACAAGTTCGACCTGCCTGTTCTCTTCAAGATGGGAGCGGCGTATGAGACGCCGGTGCCCGCGTTGAACGGGGACTTGCTCCTGAGTGGTGACGCGGTTGTGCCGAACGACGGGGATGTGAAGACTCACCTGGGCATCGAGTTCGAATACGCCGACATGTTTGCGCTCAGGGCCGGCTACCGCGTGGGGTGGGACAACCAGAATATCACAGTCGGCTTCGGGGCCAAGATTCGCGGCATCCGCATCGACTATGCCTACGTTCCGTACTACGGCGACCTCGGTGACACACACCGCGTCTCGCTGGGGTTCTCGCTCTAGCACGAGGCCGGAACCGGGACGAGCTGGAGCCAGGAGAAGCCGGAGCTGGGAGAAGCCGGAACCGAGACAATCCGATGATAACGCGAGGGCCCCTTGCACAGGGGCCCTTGTTTTGTTCCGTGGTTCGTCGCGTACTCGCAGGGTTCTCTCGTTAGGGTGTGTCCGGGTTAGGGTGTGTCCGGATCGGCCGGTACGAGACCGCCCTCGACCCACTTGAGCATGTGAAAACCGGATGCGTCGAGCTCGACGACGGCGCGATTCGCCATCCAATCGCCGACGATGATGGCGGTTCCACCATTTCGTTCCCACAGCCGCGGCGTGTGGATGTGTCCCACGATGACGGCGTCGAATCCCTCATCGAGCTTGTCAAACAGGAACCTCCGCATCGGCCCAACGGCGCGTTCGATCCGGGCAGTGTCGATTGTCGAGAGGCTGGACGCCCAGCGTGCGATGGCAGAGCCTAGCGTTGGGGGAAGGATGCGGAACGCTGCGATTGCAGGCCCGCTTCTGATGACGGCCTTGAGCATCCGGTAGCCCCAGTCCCCGTCGGGGAGCCCGTCACCATGTGCGATGAAGATCTTGCTCCCGAAATGCGTCACCGTGACCGGGTCCCGCGAGACGACGGCGCGCGAGCGGCGCTTGAAGATATCCCCGGCCCAGTAATCGTGGTTGCCTCCAAGGAACGTGATGGATGTGCCGGATTCAGCCAGTGCGGAGAGTGCATTCAGAACGGCAACGTGTTCAGGAGGAGCGGCCGTCCGGAACTCGAACCAGAAATCGAAGAGGTCTCCGGCGAGATAGAGATTGCAGGCCTTCCCGTGAAGGTAGTCGAGAAGATCACAGAGGGCCTTCACCTTCGCAGCTTCAGCGGCCTCATCCTCGATTCCGAGGTGCGCATCTGCGATGAAGAATACGCTCCCTTGGGGCGTCTGAAGCTGTGAAGATGGCATGTCGCTTGCTCCACTCATGATAACTTGTCTTACTGTTGCAAAAGATGACTGCGAAACCGCTATTCCAACCGATTCCCGCAGGATGAAACCGCTTGACCGGGAACGACCGAATACTTAGAATCGCATCCAATTCATTGAAGGCAGGTGGCGATTTCAGGGTTTCTGCCCTGAAACACGCCTGAAAGTCGCTCGTTTGAGAGCCTGCAAGCGCAAATATAGCGTGTGGGCGCGAGACCGGCAAGGAAGAACCGAGGGGTTCGGAGGACGTGCACATGTCGAAGTTCTGGGATGATGTCAAGGAAGCGATCGTCGATGGTTACATCTACGCGGCGGACAAGGCTGAGGAGGTGACTCAGATAGGCCGCGCGAAGGTGGATATCCTGAGCACGAATCGGAGAATCGCCAGTGCCATGTCGGATCTCGGCGGCAGGATGTTCGAACTCTTCGACGACGACAAGGCGAGCGAGATACTCGACGACGCGAACATCCTCGGCACGATCGAGCGGATAAGAGATGAGCGTCGGGAGCTGGACCGACTCCGGGCGGAGATTGCAGAGGTGAAGGCGGCTCGCGAGGATGCGGCTGGAGAGAAGCCGGAGGATGTGAAGCCTGCGGCCGCGGCGTCGACGGATGAAGCCGGCTCCTAGGGGCGAGGACTAATCCGGCGCATCTCCTAAACGACTGGTATCTGCGACTGTCTAACACGGAAACGTGTGGGACGAAGACCGACAACGGGCGCGCGGCAGAAAAGGGTGGCAGGGTATGAGAGGATTCAGCACGTGGATCGTGGGAGGCGTCTCCCTGGTTCTCATTGGTGTGCTCGGCGGAGTGATCATCACGACGAGCTCAAACCTGGCGCCGGTATCCAGTGCACAGGAGGTGAGGTCGGGCGGCCTCAATGTCAGCGGAGTGGCTACCGCGGCGTTCGGCGAGAGCCCGTTTGTGGCGGTTGCCGATGAGGTCATGCCGGCCGTGGTCAGTGTCGACACCAGGAGGACGATCAGGCGGGGTGTTGACCCCTTCAACGATATGTTCCGGAGGTTTTTCGGAGACGCCCCAGATGAGGATTCCGAGCCCCGGTACCGAGAGTATGAGGTTCCAGGATCGGCGTCCGGGTTCATATTCGACCGGAGCGGGTACATTCTGACGAACAACCACGTTGTGGCGGGAGCCGACGAGATTACGGTGACTCTTCACGACGGGCGGGAGTTCTCCGCCGTGGTCGTGGGAGAGGACCCGAGTACGGACATCGCGGTCATTAAGATTGAGGGCAACGACCTGCCGTTCGTGAGGCTGGGTGACTCAGACAAGATCAGGGTCGGAAGCTGGGCGATCGCCATTGGGAACCCGCTTGATCTCGAGGGTACCGTCACGGTTGGCGTCGTGAGCGCCGTGGGGAGAGTAGATCTTCGGATCAGCGGAGGCGCACCTATCTACCAGGACTTCATCCAGACCGATGCCTCGATCAACTTCGGCAACAGCGGAGGACCGCTCTGCAACGTCAAGGGTGAGGTCATCGGCATCAATGCGGCGACCAATGCGGCCGCAGAGGGCATCGGATTCGCGATCCCGATCAACCTGGCGAGTGAGGTCGCGGACGCGCTCATGGCAGAGGGGAAGGTCGTCCGCGGGTACCTGGGCATTGTTCCGCAGGACATAACGAATGATCTTGCTGAGGCGACCGGGATCGAGAGCACGGACGGGGTCCTTGTCGCCAGCGTGGAACCTGGTACGCCGGCAGCCGATGCCGGGCTTCTGGCGGGCGACGTGGTAAAGAGCTTCGCCGGTGTTGCGATCGATGGCGCCGCGCAGTTCAGACGCGTCGTTGCCGATGTGGAGCCGGGAAAGCGCGTTGAAGTCGAGATAATCCGGGCCGGGCGCACGAAGACGCTGACGGCGAAGTTGGCTGAGAGACCCGGCGAGGAGACGGTCTCGATTGAGGAGCCGGTTGCCGAGGAGACGTGGTTTGGTCTGGACGTCGTGGACCTGGACGATCCTGCCGCAAGGCAACTCGGGATTGAGATCGACCACGGGGCGCTGATAATCGGTGTCGAGAGGGGAAGCGCGGGCGACCGCGCGGGCCTTGAGGCCGGTGACATCGTTGTTCGCATAGGCAACACGGATATCAAGGACGTGAAGGAGTACCGCGAGGCCATGGCGAAGTACGAGGGAGTTGAGAAGGCCCTCGCTCTCATGGTTCAGCGCGGCGCACACACCTACTTCGTGGCTGTGAAGCCGGGATAGTGGGGCTGTGGTGGATGGCCGGACCGACATGCGCTATCCGCCGAGAATTGGGAACCCATTGTCTCCTCAAAGCATCAGAATATGGGAGTCGATGGACCGGGGAGTGTCCGGACGGGACCAGGACCCCGGTGAGTAATCAAAGGGAATTTGGAGGTAGTAGAACAAGATGCCGTATTACGGAGAACCAGCAGAAGAAGACAAGAGCTTGGAGCTCTAT
This sequence comes from Candidatus Eiseniibacteriota bacterium, assembly GCA_030630395.1. GTDB lineage: Bacteria > Joyebacterota > Joyebacteria > Joyebacterales > Joyebacteraceae > Joyebacterum. Next base: position 5,027 of record DAOVNE010000010.1, on the reverse strand, counting down.
CTTAGAGAGATCGCCAGGACCCCGCTTCTGACTCGTGAAGAGGAGCAGGAGCTTGGGAGACTGATCCTCAAGGGTGACCAGGGTGCTCGCGACGCGCTCGTGCAGGCGAACCTGCGCTTCGTCGTGAGTGTAGCGAAGGGGTACGCCCGGAAGACGGACGCTCCGATCATGGATGTCATAAACCAGGGTAACCTCGGGCTGATAGAAGCGGCGAATCGCTTCGATGCCGAGCGTGGACGCAAGTTCATTACGTACGCGGTCTGGTGGATCCGCCACGCCATCCTCAAGGGTATGGCCGAGCAGTCGGGAGCCATGAGACTTCCGCTCAATAAGACGGGGGCCATACGCAGGATGTGGCGGACGCTCGAGCGCTTGCGCCAGGAGACCGGACGGGAGCCGACCGACAAGGAGATCGGGGACGAGATGAGCCTTGCGCCTCACGTCATCGCAGATCTCAAGAAGCTGTCGGTCAGTAGCCTGTCGCTGGACGCGCCGCTCGCTCTCGATGAGGATCTGAACCTCGGCGATATGGTTGCCGATCCCGCAGATGACCCAGCGGAGTACTTGCTTCACTACGAGTCGCTTGGGCAGGAGGTCGACTTCGCCCTCGATGTGCTGACCGAGAGGGAGTCGCTGATCGTGAAGCACTATTTCGGACTCGAGGAAGAAGACAAGAAAACGCTTGAGCAGATCGGTACGATGATAGGTCTGACTCGCGAGCGGGTCAGGCAGATCAAGGAAGAGGCGCTCACGAAGCTGAGGGGCGCGCCGCGGGCAGAGGAACTCCTGGTCTATCTGCACTAGAGGCAAGGCCAGGCAGCACGAGCCTCGTTGTACATGCACCCACCGTCCGGAAGGATGGTGGGTGTACGTCGTTCTCAAGGCCCTCACACAAGCAATCTGCTTGACGGGGGCCAGGATTTCTCCATACCATCACCGATAGGTCCTGCTGGCGGGGGTGTGGCGACCCCTGGACGCAGCAAACCCAGAGCGGTCTTCGTTGTCTATATACATGCGGGCCGAGACAGTAGCAGTACCGGACAGGCCCGGCCGTGAGGCCGAGACAGTAGCAGTACCGGACAAGCCCGGCCGTGAGGCCGAGACGGAGCCCCCACTATGATAAGCGCCCACCGTTTCATGGTGATCGCAGCCATGCTTGCACTGATCCTCGTCGCGGGGTGCGCCGACGTGGAGCGTGTTGTGTACGTGACCCGGATTCTCCCCAACGGCGTTACCATAATCGCCAAAGAGAATCGTGGGTCCGACATGGTCTCAGCGCATCTCTGGGTCCGTGATGGAGCTCTGTACGAATCAGCCGACGAGGCCGGAACGGCTGCTCTTCTTCGAAGCGTGATGGTGTCCGCCGAGCGAAACCCGGTCCTTGAGAAGAAGCGGCAGGAGTTCGCGGACAACGGTGGCGTGGTCATGGCGAGCCCCTCACATGATTTCGTCTACTACGTCACGACCTGTCTTGCCGGACACTTTGAGGAAGCCGCAGAACTTCTCTACATGGGTACGACCAACACCGTCTTCAGCGATGAGGATGTTGAGAGCGCCAGGCAAGGGCTTCTCATCTCACTCGCCAAGTACGGCTCGAGTCCAAGGGAACAAGCGTATCTCGCCTGCATGAAGAGCATGATGGGCGAGCATCCCTATGCGCGGCTATCGTACGGGTCCGCGGATGTCATCACGGGCCTTACCACTGAAGACCTGCGTGAGAGACATAGCAGCATGTACGTCGGTAGGAATATGATCATCTCGGTCGTCGGGAATGTCGACGCCATGCGCGCGGCCGACGTTATCGAGTCGCTCTTCGGTGACGTGCCGGAAGGCGAGTTGGCGGAGCCGGCCGCGGACGGTGTTGTGTGGTGCGGCGAGGGAAGTGACGAGGTTCTCCACGGGGAAGGATTCTCTCCATATATCATCGTTGGTTTTCCCGCGCCGGGCGGTTCCGATGAGGATGTGGCCGCGATGGATCTCCTCCTGATGCTCCTGGGGAGGGGAAGGGCATCACGGCTTGAGCGTGGCCTTATCCTGGACGAGCAGCTCGCGGTCAGCGTCAGCGCAGGATGGGGGACGAAGCGGCAGCCAAACCCCATCATGGCGTGGGTCGATGTGGGCGACCACGACGTGGATAAAGCCAGAGAGGCCACCGTCGAGGCGTTCCTGTCGCTTGCAGATGAGCCGATAGACGAAGATGATGTGGCTCGCGCGCGGATCGCGATGCTGACCGAGGTGGCGGAGGCCAGATGCATGATGGCTGAGCGGGCCTCCTACGAGGCCTACTACGCGATCGTGAGCGGTACAAGCTTCATAGACGAGTACATGGCCCGGATCGAGGAGCTGACCGCAGAGGATCTCGAGCGGGTGGCGAAGAAGTACTTCCGCCGCGACAGTTACTCGGTCGCCATCGCTTTGCAGTAGAGGCCGGGTTGTGTGCGGTGCTTCAGAAACAGGGATGTGAAGATGGTGCGACAAAGCATACGTAGAATGCGATTCGCCTTCCCCGTGGTTGCGACCCTCGTGGCAATGAGCGCCATCGCCGCGGCAGGCATGCGCCAAGTCCAGCTTGACAGCGGCCTGACTCTCATCGCCATTCATGACGGCTGGTGCGATATCAGCGCCGTCTCCGTCATGGTCGACGCCGGATCGAGATACGATCCGGACGAGCGTGGTGGTCTCGCCCAGCTCACGAATGAGATGCTGTTCGAGGGAACACGCGATGCGACGTGGGAGGAGATCGCAGACGAACTGGACAGGCTGTCCATCAGATACGGCGCCCTGACATCGGAGGACTACGCCGAGGTCTACATCACCTCACACGAGACCGAGTTCGACACCGCCCTCGAATGGCTCAGCGAGTTCATGCTGCGACCCGCCTTTGACGAAGAGCGTCTGGATCGGGAGAAGGAGATCGCGATCGGTTCCTTCGAGAGCGAGATGAACGATGCGTTCACACGGACCTACCACAGCTTGAGCGGGCTTCTCTTCCCGGGACACCCTTACTCCCGCCCTGTGCTGGGTACACCCGAAAGCGTCCGGGCGGCCACGCGGGATGAGATTCTCTCGTTCTACGAGCAACACTACGGGGCGAGCAATACCGTCGTTGTCGTAGTGGGCGACTTCGATGTGGACGAGATGGTTGCCGGACTTGAGGTTCTCTTCGCAGGCTACCCGGCCCGTGATGTGAGGCGTCGAGAGCCTTCTCCTGTCGAACTGGAGGGCCCGGTCGGACTCAATATCTACCACGAGGGCGAGCAGGGATTCGTTGAGATCGGTTTTCTTGGTCCTGAGATCGGGAGCGACGACTACGCGGCGGTGCAGGTGATGGTCAGTGCCCTCGGCGATGGCTCTGGTTCTCGGTTGTCCGGCTGCTTCGGGGACAGTGATCCCGCACAGCTGTGTGTCGCAGGAGCATTCGTCAGCGTCAGGTCCGAGGGCGTTCGGCTTGTCGCATATGCGTCTTCCGACGACGCCGATGGAACACTTCAGACTCTCAACGAAGAGATCGAGGGAATGAGAACCGTGGCAGTGAGTGCCGTCGAACTCGAGCAGGCCAAGAGCAGAATCGAGACCCGGTTCGCAGCGAAGACCGAAACAAACAGGGACAAGGCGAGCGCCATCGCGCGACGTTACCTGCTCGGTCTCCCACAGGATTTCCGTGAGATGTACCTCGATCGACTGGAGTCGGTCACGGCAGATGATGTGGAGCGCGTCGCACGCACGTACCTCGTCAATCCCGCAACGGTCGTCGAGAGGCCCGGCGAACCTCCAAGTCGCGGCATCTAGCGTCTGTCTTCAGACTCAAACCTCGAGGTGTTGCTTGATCATCGTAAGCGCGTGTCTTGTGGGACTGAAGACGCGGTATGATGGTGACGACAATCTGATCGAAGCGATCCGTGAGCTGGTCGCGCGAGGGGAAGCGATCCCCATCTGTCCGGAACAGCTCGGCGGGCTCCCGACACCAAGAACGCCGGCCGACCTCTCGGGCGGTGACGGCGGGGCCGTGCTCGATGGCGCCGCCAGCGTTGTCGACCGGAACGGAATCGATGTGACGGAGGCGTTCAGACGAGGCGCAGAGGAATCGCTGTCTGTCGCCCGCATGACCGGAGCGACCCTGGCCATTCTGAAGGAGCGAAGCCCCTCGTGTGGCTTGAGGCGCGTCTGGATTGACGGTGAACTTGCGGATGGTAGAGGGGTTACGGCCGCTCTCCTCGAGCGGCACGGCGTCCGCATTGAATCAGAAGAAGACTGGCTCGACAAATCCTGATGAGGCGTGTACCCTGTCTGACAGCCCGTGCGATGAGTTGGTGCGGGTGGTGTATTCGTGTATCCAGGCCACGGAGGTGCGTTGCTGAGCAGAGCGGGAAATATCCGAACGCCGATAGCCACCCTTCTCGTGGCGCTTGTGCTCGTGATGGTCGCGGGTTCAGCGCCGGCGAGTGAGAGTCTTACGAGCCTGCGCTACTGGACGGCGCCCGATCACACACGCGTCGTTGTCGACCTCACCGGATATGCCACCTATTCGACACGCGTTCTGACGAACCCAGACAGAGTCGTCGTCCTCGTAGAGGGCGCCGACGCCGGACAAGTGCCTCGGGCGACGGCCGTCGACGACGGGGTCATACAGCGTGTCCGCGTCAATCAGCTTGGGAGTGGCGCACAGGTAGTACTCGACCTTGACGGCATGTCCGGACACAACGTCTTCTCGCTCAAGCCGTATCTGGGAAAGCCACACAGAATCGTCATCGATGTCTTCGGTGAAATCGACCCGCGGCTGTCAGAACCTGCCGGGGGAGATGGTGGACCGCTCGCGACCCGCGTTGTGATCATCGATCCGGGGCACGGTGGTGAGGATCCGGGGACGCTTGGCAACGGGGTTCTGGTTGAGAAGGACGTCGTGCTCGACATAGGACACCGCGTTGCCAGACTCCTGAGCACAAGACCCGGGTACGAGGTGCGGATGACGAGAGACGGCGATTACTTCGTCAGCCTGAGGAAGCGGAAGCAGCTGGCCCAGACGTGGG
>DAOVNE010000029.1 GCA_030630395.1 Candidatus Eiseniibacteriota bacterium | reverse complement strand
TCAAGAAGGAAGTACTCGGTGCTCGTGATCGGGATCTTGAAGAGCCTGGCGCCGCCGCTTCTGAGAACGGACGCCTTGATGGCGATCTCCTCAGTCTCCTCGGTGATGACCACGGGATCCGTCCACCCGAGATACTGGAGTGACCAACCGCAGGGCGGAACCGGAATGAGACCGTATGCCCATCCCCAAGGCGTGTTCATGCCTATCCGTCCCCCGGAATCCATGAGCCCCCAGTATCCGATCGCCGGGAAGAAGTTGGATGTGTTGTAGAGATCGGGCAACCCGATGATGTGAGCCACCTCGTGGGCGAGCGTCCCGTTCAGAACGATGGTGAGCCCGTCCTGACTCGAGGTCTCGGGCATGATCGCCGCACCCCAGATCTCGTGCGCTCCATCGTTCACGAGGATCGGCTCGCCGAGCGCGATGTGCGCCGAGGGAAGATCGAACGGCGAGTTCCGATACACATCGCTCTGCCAGTCGGCGCCGGCGTGAAAGACGACGTACCCGTCGTACTCGGAGAAGTCTATGTTGTCCGTCGTGTCGGCGGCTGCGAAGACGTCGCGTATGAACGACTCCACCTGGCCTACATACCAGACCTGGTTCTCCAGGTAGTCGTGGTAGTAACCCATGTCGTGCGGCAGGATGTAGGCCTCACCGGACGCGGCCGGAGCAACAGTGAACTCCAGATCGAGCGCTCCGTGCGAGACGGACTCGTAGTAGCTCTCAAGCGCCGTCATGTGAAGCTCAAAATACTCCAGGTCGTGCGGCGGACCATCGAAGGTCGCACCGTCCCACTCGGAGAGATCGAATGTACCGTCTCCTGTGCTCAGCGGATCGGAATCGGGCTGAAACTGCACGCGCAGCGCCAGAAGGCGCACGAGCGTCCGGTCACCACGCCCTTGCCCTCGCGCCCGCGCCAGTTCTATCGCACTTACACGGGCCGGCTGGCTCGGAAAATACTTGGACGTGACCGCCTGGAGTTCCTCAAGATCGACCTCGCTGCTCTTGCTGCAGATAAGCGTGGACGCAGCACCCGCAGAAGACGCAGTCGCAAGCAGTATCACAACCAGAATGACCGCGCTCAATCTCATCTCGTCCTCCACCCCTCTCATTCGTCAATCGGTGGCTCAGATACTCGCGCCGGCACAATCGGGCACCATGCCAAGTGCCTGGCTTGCCGGCGCAGTGTGCCAAAGCTCTCTTAGAATGTCGCAGTCAGCGAGAACCTGAATGGACGCTTGAGCCCTTCTGCCTGCGGAACATTCGCGAGATCGAACGCGAAGTTGCGGTACTTGAGCCCCATCCCGAACGCGAAGTCCTTCACCTCGCCGTCCTCATCGTACACGTAGCCGGCGCGCAGGCTCAGAAGATCGAAGTACCGATACTCCGCGCCAAGATTGAGGATAACGCCCGTGGACTGATCCACGATGTCCTCGATGATGACAAGCGACTTGTTGTAGTCGACACACACCATGATCTTGTTCATCTCATCCGAGATGACCATGTAGGAGACGCCGGCCTTGAGATTCCGCGGCAGAGGATCGGACTGCTCCTCGTCGATGTATGCGATTCTCGGTCCGATGTGCTGGAAGACCCCACCGAACCTGAGCTTGCCGTCCCACATGCGATAGAGCACACCCAGATCGGCTGCGAACGTCGTCCCCGCCCCCTTCTGCTGATCCTGCGTGTACTGAGCGGGAGCGAGATTGACGTAGACGAACTTGAGATTGAGACCCAGCGACAGATTGTCCGTCAGGAGAGTGCCATAGGCCACGGACGGTATGATCTCATAGGAACTGAACGTACCTATGGGGTCCGGACTGTCCGGATCCGTGGCTATCTGCTCGCCGTATGTCAGATAGATCAGAGACGCCCCGATCGTGCCCAGCCCCTCAACCCGTTGCGCGTACGCCGCATACTCATAGTAGACATCGTCCCAGTCGGGAACCAGCTGCGTATGCATGAGCGTCACATTGTATTCGCTCTCGATGAACGCAAGCCCCGCAGGGTTCCACGAGACGGCGCTTGCATCCTCCGCGACCGCCACATAGCAGTCGCCCATTCCGGCCGGCCTGGCGCCCGGCTGGATGTAGAGCGACTGAGCTCCACCGATCGACACCTGCGCATGTGCCGGCAGAACGATCGTGAGCGCCAGCAGCCCCAACAGTATCTTGGTTCTCAGCATGTCCCGGTCTCTCCCCTCGGTTGTCTACGAGAATTATCTCATAATGACTGCTCTGCCAATCGCCTCGGCCTTATCGCCTCGGTAGCTCTTGGACACGGCAGAAACCCTGTACAGATAGACTCCGTTAGCCAGCTCATCTCCTACGTGATCTCTGCCATCCCAGAAGACCTGATTGGCTCCCGCGGTAGCATCAATGTCATCCAGCGTTACGATCCTCCTGCCACCCACCGTGAAGATGTCGATCCTGACATCCGCGGCCACCGACAGCTGGAAGAGTATGTGAGTGCCTTCCCTCCCGAGGTCAGGGAACGGGTTCGGGTGGTTGGCTACATTCCGTATCTCGAAATCAGTGGTCGAGATGACCTCGAACCAGAGATCCTCACTCCGTCTGTTGCCGACGTTGTCGCTCGCGGAGAGCGAGAGCGAATGCCCACCGAGCGACATTGACGGAAGATCGTACTCGAACGATCCCCCGCGGAAATCTCCAAGGTCGCATATGAACTCATCCGTCAGATCGGTCGAATCGCCGCTGTCGATCTGGAGAATGATGCCACGCCCCCCACCCTCCGTCACCAGGTTGATCCCGCTGTCGTCAGAGAGCGAGATCGTCAGCGTCGCACTCGGCAGAACCGACACTCCACCACCCTCGAATTCAAGAGCAATATCCGGTCCGGTGTAGTCCGAGACCTCCACCGAATCCACGAGCGCCACGCCCTCGAGCGAAAAGGCCCCGTCGATGTCGCTGCCGTAGCCGTATGCGCGAATCCTCGCGTACGGACCCTCGCGCGACGCGGTCGAGACGACGAACTCCGTCGACATTACACCGTCCGAAACCACGACCGGCCCTCGGAAGATCGTCTCTCCCGGAAGCGAGTAGTCGACGTGATGCCCGCTCGATTCCTGAATGTACCCAGTCGTATCTGCGCTCTCCGATACTCGCACGAGCGCAACCCCGTCCAGGTTCTCGATGGCTCCGCTTCCATCACCATCGACGTGAATCGTCGCTCCGCGCATCATCGGATCGAGGTCGTCGGAGACAAGAACGCCGCCTCCCACAGGCGAGGCCAGGGTCAGACCCGGGTCGCCGAGCACCACGAACTTCGAGTTGTTCCACCATGTGGACAGCGAGCCCCACATTGAGAATGCAGTCTGGAACGCGCTCCCCACATCCATCACGGCCCCGGGGCTTGTCAGCTGATATCCAAACATGGCCCCGAAGAAGTCGCGGTTGAAATTGGCGTTCTGACTCGCCCCCGAATCCCGCGTGCTTCCGATGGAGATGATGGAGCCGCCCTTTGCGGATTTCGCGAGAGCCTCGCCGAGGGAATCGACGGTCTCGTTGTCGAACTTATTCAACCTGCACGAAGCGGCAAAGAAGAGAGGCAGGGCATCGATGTTGCTCAGGAGCGAGACGTCGTCATACAGGAAGACCGACTCATGGGCTATGACGATCTCGCTGCCGTGCCCCGTGTAGTTCAGGATCAGGGCGCCCTCATTCCAGGCTTCGATGACGGCGGCCCGAGCGGCGGGCTTCATCGAGCCTACTTTGTCGTATTCCATGAGATAGATCTTCTGCCGGTCCAGAGGGAAAGGCAGGATGTTGGTAGCCAGCTGTTCCGTCTGCTCGGTGTGCATCCACTCGGTCGTATTGGTAGATGAGTACTCGTCATCGGCCAGGAGGATCGCTGTGTTCTTCCAGAGGCCCAGTTGTTCTGCCAGCTCGTAGCGCTCGATCTTGTTCACCATCGTCGCCGCTTCTGCAGCCGTGTCGACAGACAGCCGCCCGAGGGCGATGTTCATATCACACCGGTTGGAGTCCTCAAAGCAAACGTACCAGACGTCGGTCGGCCAGTACAGCGGCTCGAGTGAGACAGCGCTTCGGCGTGTATACCTCACAGGAATATGCGTCGGGAGACTTGATGAGGCGTATCCGCGAGGGTCGGACGTCCCGCCGCCGATCAGGATCGCATGAGTGGGCGGCACGGCCTCATTCTCCCAGGTGAACTTCAGGTAGTCCCTGATGGCGGTCGGATCGACAATCCCCCACGAGAACTCGTCGTAGACGTCGGAGACCTTCACCAATCTGACATCGAAGCTCCCCCCGGCAGCACTCTCCCTGAGGCTCTTGAGCCGCGCTGCCTCATCATAGAAATCGTCGTGAGCGACCATGAGGTAGTCGTGTCCACCCGGCGTTCTCAGGTCCGCGGGCTCATCCAGCTCCAGTGACGGCGTCAAGTACGCCGATGATGAGATCGCCGCGTACGATGCTGTGTCTGCAGCATCGTCCTGGAATACAACGGTGCCGTACACGCGGCCACTATCCGATAGGCCGCGCATCACGCGGCCACTGTCCAATAGGCTGCGCGCGCTCTCTGGAATCCCTCGTGAAACGCCCGGTATCGTTCGGACGGTGAACTTGTCGATGATCTTGTAGACCGCGGCATCCGTATCCTGAAATCCCGTGACTGTGTACTCCACAATCCCCGTCCTGTCGGAACTGCCGAAGAAGGCGCGATCACCGGTCGCGACCAGGTCCCTCCAGTATGTGATATCGAACCAGTCGATGAGGATCGACTCGTCGGTCGCGTCAGGAATGTCCCGCGGAAGGTAGATCTCAAGCGTGTTGTAGCCCTCATTGATGGAGACGTCGCGAACATCGAATCTCGTGTCCCAGTAGCCATTCCAGAGGGCATCGTACACCACCACTCCGTTCAGGGAAAAGATGGCATGGTGATCCGGATTGGGATAGAAAGCGCTGTTCCCGTAGACGCTCGCCGCGAGACCGCCGAGCGAGTCGGTCCTGACGTGACTCAACTCCTCGTGGAAGTAGCGACGACTCTCACTCTTCGGCATCCCGTGCCAGAACCAGTTGTCGGACCTGCCCTGACGCATGAGGATGATGTCCTCGAAGTGCGCGCGCACTCTGTGAGCATCAGCGTGGATCGGCGTTGGCGAATTCTGTAGGTCGTCCTCCTCCATGCGCAGCGGGTCGGCACTGAATCCCGACGACGTGCCGTGGTTCTCCCATGTCAGCCAGGAGACGCCCTCGTTCGCGAAGTGGTTCTCGTGGTAGGGCTCGCCTGGATCCTCAATGTCGAATGCAGATGACCACCCGTCGGCGCCCAGCGCGTAGAAGATCACGCGATCACCGGGATCGAACTGGCCATCACCCTCACCCGAGACAAGGATCGTGCACTCATTCATCCAGTCCGGACGCGGTTCGAACACGGAGGGTGGCATCGAGAGCCCTCCCCCACTGAACACGCGAATGGTCGCAGGATCGATCGAGCCGGCTTGAACGCCGAGAGAAACGAGCGCCTCGTAGGGAACACTGTAAAATCCCCCCTCCGAGATCGACATCTTCACCCAGTTGGACGACGTGTTGAAGGAATCGTCATCGCGACGACCACGAGCTTCCAGGCGACCGCCGACACGGCGCCAGGCCCTGCCGCTCTCGTAGTTCAGGAGGGCCGACCGGAACATGTCCTCTCGTCGCGGCGCATCGTCGCGTGGATGTCCGTCTTCACTCACGGCACCTCTCTCAAGCCCACCGAATGTCAGTCTCGCCTCGATCCTCCCCTGTGAGACAAGGGTGTTCAAGGCCGGGTCAAACTGGACAGGGTGGAACTCGACAACGACAACGCGTTGGGTCGCAAACCACCTGGGTCCTTCGATACTCGCGGCGGACGGAGGCCAGAGACCGGCCGTCTCGTAGGCGCTACCCTCCTGCCATTCGTACCGGCTGAGTTCACCCGCCGGCACCTGCACAAGAGACGCAGCTGGGGTAACCCTCACACCTTCAGTCAACTCGATTCCGTCCGTCGTCAGCCGGAGTTCGACGGATTCGCAGTCGGGGACGGCAAGCATGACCCGGATACATGGAAGGTCGGGACTGCCGGGACTCGCCATCGACCGCGAGTGAGGCAGCAGAACTGAGATGTAGTCGCCATCATCTGTGGTGAGAGCTGTGAGGGTCGGCTTCCCGGGCTCGCACACGAGGGTGATACCGGCCTCGTTCGACTCCACGAGCGTTACCGGGGCGTGTACCGCCGCCAAGGGACCTGTCAGGGATACGATCAGGATCGCCGACAGCACGACTGCCGGGAGAGAGCTTCGATACGTCACGCTGAGTCCTCCTCGCCAGCGGCACCGGTGAATGCAGAACTCACAGCGCTCCGATTGATAACACCGACGACGCGGTTCTCCTCGTCGACGACGGGCAGGAGAACATGCTTATTGTTGAGCATTATCGCGGCGACCTTCATCATGGACGTCTGGGGACCGACCGTATGTGGGTCGGTATGCATGACATCCTCAGCGAGGAAGAGCGTCGGCTCGATCTCCGACATCGTCTGCGCTTCGATCGTTCCGAGATCATCGAGAAAAGCGAGATCATCGAACATGGAGAGATAGTGCGGAAGGAATATGTTTATGAGCTCTTCGTGCGTGACCACGCCGAGCAGGCGGCCGTCCCCATCGACGACGGGGACGCCGGTGATTCGGTGGCATCTCAGAAGATCCGCGATTTCAGCGATGTTCGCAGACCGTCCGACAGTGACTACGTTCGTCGTCATGTAGTCGCGTGCCTTCATGTTCCCCCATTCCGGCTGGGCGATTCCTCGCGCCCTCTGTCAGGCGCCTATTTCACCGAGTCGAAGAGCCTGAGCACAGATTCCACTGAGTCGGCCGAGAGAAGCCGCTCCCTGTTTCCCTCGTCCTTCATCAGAAACGACATGTGTGCCATCAGATTGAGGTACAGGCGCGACGGTTCCTGCTCCTTTGGCGCCCCAATGAGGAAGACGAGTCGGACAGGATTCCCATCCAGAGCCCCAAACTCCACGTCTTCTGTCGTGCGCCCGAACGCGAACACCACATCGCGCACTGCCTTGCTCTTCGCATGAGGGAACGCTACTCCATGACCCACGCCTGTTGACACAAGTTCCTCTCTGGCCAACACGTCGTGCAGGAAGGCGTCGGCGTCCGTGACTTTCTTGGACCGCGAAAGCAGCTCCGTCATGCGTCCGATCACTTCTTCTTTGGTGCCGGACGCAACGTCCAGGTTCACGAGCTTGCGATCGGTAAAGGCTGATAGCTTCATCGGGAGAAAACTCCTAGGCTTCCTTGTATTTTCCCATGTTCATGAACTTCTCGAGCCTGCGATCCACAAGTTCGGTCGGGCTCAATTTCTCAAGCTCGCTCAGGTGCCGCTGAATCGCCTCACCGACGTTGCGAGCCGCCACCTCTGGATCCCTGTGCGCCCCACCCACCGGTTCCCGGATGATCTCGTCTATCACGCCGAGCGACTCGAGGTCCGGCGCCGTTATCTTCATCGCCTCAGCGGCCTGCTGCGCCTTGGCGGCATCTCTATAGAGGATAGACGCGCAACCCTCTGGTGAGATCACTGAGTAGATCGCGTACTCCATCATTAGAACGCGATCAGCAACGGCGATGCCCAACGCCCCTCCACTGCCACCCTCGCCGATCACTACTGCCACAAACGGCACGGGAAGACGCGCCATCTCGCGCAGATTCAGAGCGATCGCCTCGGCCTGTCCGCGCTCCTCGGCGCCGATGCCGGGATACGCACCCGGTGTATCTACGAAGGTGATGACCGGACGGTGGTACTTCTCGGCCAGCTTCATGAGCCTGAGAGCCTTGCGATAGCCTTCAGGATGGGCCATGCCGAAGTTGCGTCTGATGTTCTCCTTCGTGTCCCTGCCCTTCTGGTGACCTATCACAACCACCTTGCGGTCGCCCCAGAAGGCCAGTCCGCCGACAATGGCCGCGTCATCGCTGAAGCGTCTGTCACCGTGGAGTTCGACGAAATCTATGCCCAGCATCTTCAAATAGTCCAGCGTGTACGGACGACGCGGGTGACGCGCCAGCTGTGTCATCTGCCACCGCGTGAGTTTCCCGTAGATCTGCTTACGCAGCTCACCCGCCTTCGCCTCCAGCCGTGCCAGCTCGCCGGCGACATCGATGTTCTGGCTGTCCGCGAAGCTCCTGAGCTCATCTATGCGCCGTTCCAGCTCCAGAAGGGGCCGCTCGAACTCAAGCCAGCCTATCATCTAGAACCTCCCCTCAAAACGAGTCGTAGAAGACAAACCCAAGCGACCTGCTGTTCAGCTCAGGCGATCCGCTGGGACCTACGACGTTCCGGAAGTAGATGTCGACCTCGAGCTGCTCCATGAATATCCAGCGAAGCCCGAAGTTCAAGAACCCGGTCGTGCTCTCTGAATCATCCTCTCGCCTGTCCACGCCCCACTGGTACTCGGCCAGTACCGAGAACTCCTGCGAGAGACGTGCGGACGCACCCACGACCAGGTCGGGTTTAGCCCTCGCCTCATCGAGAGTCCGGGAGAGCCCCGCGTGGACCTGCCAGAACTCGGAGAACGGAAGCGTCTTGGCGGCGCTCACGAACAGGCCGGACGATGCCTTCTCGTACTCTCCGCTCTCCAGCTGCAGGCCGTATCCCCTGGAATCGTAGCCGATCGCTATCTCAGGGATGGCGCCCGCCTCCTCGGCCAGTCGAACCTTGAAGTCGAACTCTATGCGGTCATCCCACTCAGGAGTCCCGCTCCCCACGACATTCGTGGCTCCGTAGGAGACGCCCACCAAGATGTAGTCCGAGATCCCGACACGGATACCGGTGATGACACGCCCAGCCGGCACGATGCGCATCCTGAGGGAGTAACCTCCCCTGGGAAGCCCATATGCACTCTGGAAGTCGATCAGCTTGATCGGGTGCTCTATCTGAGCGAGAGCTACGGACGGAAGCACCGCGATCAGGACCAAGAGAGCCGCAAGTGCCCTGCCTCTATGCATCTACGGGTCCTTTCAGCTCACCGGGATACACCGTGATTTGGGAGAAAATATAGCAACGCACGAAATCGCTGTCAATCAGAAACGCGGCTCCGGTACGCCAGCTCGCCGCGCCGCCCCCACCAGCTCGACCGACGATTGCCCGACGAGCGGCTCAAGGCCATCGAGAAGAGCGGGGCACGGCTCCACTCTCACCGTTCCCACCCCCACCGTCAGCTCCCGTCGGTCGGCAGTCTCAAGAACGATTTCGACCGGGCAACGACCAGGGTGCTTGAGAAGGACGTCTCTCACATCATGGAGAAGCGACTCCTCGAGACCCACGGTGGTGAGATGAATGGCGATACGTTCAACAAAGCGTCCCATGGCGCTCGACAGGGGGACCAGGTCATTGACGATGATCTTCGGCTCCTGTTCCTCGCGCGTTGAGACCTTCCCATCGATGATCACGGCCGCCTCATTCCTTATCTCCGCCTGCCGCTTCGCATATGTGCCGGAGAAGACGATCGTCTCCACTGTGCCCGTGAAATCCTCGATCGTCACAAAGGCCATCCGCTGTCCCTTCCGGTCGTTCGTCGTCTTGACGCCCGTGATGATTCCACCCAGACGAACCTCTTCACCGTCGTCGATCTCGGGTAGATTCTCGATCGATGCGGTGGCGAAGGCATCCAGCTCTCGGCCGAATCGAGCGAGGGGATGCCCCGTGACGTA
>DAOVNE010000311.1 GCA_030630395.1 Candidatus Eiseniibacteriota bacterium | reverse complement strand
GCACTCCACACCGCTATCCGAGATCCAGGCCTATGATGAAATTGGTCTTTCTCCTCTTGAGGGAGAGAGGGCCGTGACTCTTGGGTTCATCACGGTTCCCCCGGGCGTCTTCCAGTCCGGGAAGACCAGCATCTTCATCCAGGACCTGGACGGGTACGGCATCAACGTCTTTGAGTACGACCTTCTCCCGGATCCGCCCTTTGAGGGTGACCTTGTCGAGGTTGTCGGGGAGGTCGTGGAGTACATCTCCGGCAGCGGAAACGGCGCGACGACGGAGATAACGGGAAGCAACGATGTCTCGTTCTCCCTGACGACGCTCGCGCGGGGATTCGACGCTATTCAACCCGCCGTCATGCGCACCGGAGACATTGCGGACGAGGCGCTAGAGGGAACGCTCATCTCGACGTCGGGTGTCATCATGAGTCTGGAAGGATTCGCCATCTACATCGATGATGGTTCCGGTTCCATCCAGGCCTATCAGAACTTCACCGACCTTGATTTCTCGAAGTACGCTTTCGGTGACAGCATCAGCGTGACGGGTGTTCTTCTCCAATACGACTACTCGTCTCCGTACTTCGGCGGGTACGAACTCGCCCCGCGGTACGAAAGCGACATGGAGATCATGGAGGCGCACTTCGTTGCTCAAGCGGCAGTCACGGCGACGGCGCGAGTGCTCGACATCGATGAGGGTGAAGTCATCGAGATCTCCTACAACGGACCGCAGGCGAGCCACATCGCGGTCAGGGTCTTCGATCTTCAGGGCCGCTCGGTGGCGACGCTCTACGACGGTTGGTGCCTGGGACCGCAGAGAGCAACGTGGGACGGGAAGGATGACAGAGGTAAGGACCTGCCACCTGGCGTCTACGTCTGCCAGGTTCAGGCTAGAGCAAGAACCGGCGAGGCCGCGGGCAATGCGGCTGTGCCGATAGTTATCGGAATGAAGCTCCAATAGAGGATTCCATTGCGAGAGTCTTTGATCGAAAGCGATCCAGAAGGAGGCAAGGGTGAAAGGGATACGAACTGTAACCGCCGCGGCCGTTTTGGTCTGCCTCGTGCTTCCCGGCGTGGCCGGGGCCGCCGGCGTCTTTGACAACCTGATTCTCTCACCGCGGGCGCGAGCCATGGGTGGGGCGTTTGTGGCGCTCTCAGATGATGAGACCGCGATCTTCACAAACCCCGCGGCTCTCGCGATGCAGGATGAGATCGGGATCTACTCGTCGTACGTTGATCTCTACGGCTACGATTTCCTGACGCTCGGTTCCGGAGCCGTGACCGTTCCAACGGATGTGGGAACCTTCGGAATCGGGGCCCGCTACTTCTCCACTGAATACGACGGCACTCAGCTTGAGAGCGAGTACTCGTTCGTTGTCGGCCAGGGCGTGATGCTGATGGAGGATGTGCATTCCTCCCTCGCGGTCGGATACGGGCTGAGCCTCTACGGACTGAGCTTCCCAACCGAGTCCGTTGGGGGCGTGGAGCTCGGGTCCGCCAACACCTTCGGCGTCGACATCGGTGTGATAGGTACGCTGAGAGGACGCACGCGGTTCGGGTTCTTCGCGAAGAACATCAACAACCCGAAGCTCGGCGACCCGGACGCGAAGGACCTCCCGCAGTGGTTCACGGCGGGCGTCTGCTACAGCCCGTACGGAGGTGTTCAGACTTGTCTCGAGATCCAGAAGCAGACCACGGAGGATCTCAGGGCATGCTTCGGTCTCGAGTTTGAGATCAACGACTACCTGACACTCCGTGGAGGTATCCAGAACCAGCCGAACAGGCTCTCGTTCGGGTTCGGCACCGGGTGGAAGATGGTCAAGCTCGATTACAGCTACACGTCGCACGAGACCCTGCCGGGAAGCCATGTCTATGGCCTCGGCATCAAGTTCTAGCTTGCGGCCGACTAAGGGACGGAGGGAGGTACGATGAAACGACTCAGAGCCATGGGGTTTGTGGCGGTGCTGGTCTGTCTCATTCTGGCCGCAAATGCCCCATGTGTTCACGCAGAGGAGCAGCTCGATCTGAATCGAGCGACGCTTGAGGAGATACGGGCGCTGCCCATCTCCGAGAGCGCTGCCGAGGCGATCTGGCGCCACAGGGAGTACACCTCCTATTTCGGGAGCGTCTACGAACTGAGGACTCTTCCAGGCGTGACAACAGAGGATTTCCTGCGGATCAAACCGCTTGTGAGAATCTCTCCCGTGTTGATCGAGGACGAGGAGCTTCGACGAATCAACGAGATCTACTACCGGATCAGACAGTGGGAGTCGGAGGAGGGGGGCGGTGAAGCGCTAGTGGATCACTGGATCGATCTTGCGAAGGATCCGGTCAATATCAACACGGCGAGCTACAACGAGATCGCGAATCTCCAGAGCGTGTCGCCTCCGGATGCGGCGGCCATCTTCAAGAACATGCGGAAGAACCGCGTGGAGCGGAGATCGCAGCTGAGGAACATCCCGGGGCTCACGTACTGGGGTTACTACAACGTGAGGAACTTCGTGCGTTACGACGAGCCCTCTGATGGCGCCGCGTTCCGCGGAAGCTACCAGTTCCGGATCTACGACACTCCGTCCATCTTCGATACGGAGGAACTCCTCAAGGAGGACCGGAACTTTGCCGACGGAGGGTACGATTCCTGGTGGGAGCGTCTCAATCTTGACGGCGCAGGTCCGATCTACCAGCACAAGTTCCGTGGAAGATGGGGCCAGGACATCAACGCGGGAGCGTTGGCGCACAAG
>DAOVNE010000230.1 GCA_030630395.1 Candidatus Eiseniibacteriota bacterium | reverse complement strand
TGGACGGATCCTGTTCTATCGGATGCCGGCCGACTGCGTGAACGAGGGAATCGTATGGTCGACCGAGGCCGGGAACGCCGCAGGCACGGGCTGCTACGCTGATTCACTCCTTCTCGGTGCGTACGATGAGACAGAGACACTCATGGCTCTCGAGCGCACGTACTGCTACCCGAATCCAGCGCACGGTGCGGATCTTACCGTTCGTGTCTTCCTCGAGGAGGCGGCCGAGCTCGATATCGAGATACTGGATGTGACTGGGCAGGTCATCGAGAGCGTCGAGATCGATGGCGTTCCGACGGTGAACGAGTTTGTATGGGACATATCATCCATCGCCGGTGGGCTCTATCTGGTGCGTGTCGAAGCGCGCGTGGGTTTGCCTACGCCGTTCGGGGAGCTCCGGGAGAGAGAGCGGACCGAGCAGAGAATCATGAAGGTCGCAGTCGTTAGATAGAGGGAATCCGTGAAACTAGAGCCCAGGCAATCGATCAGACTCGCTATCATGTGCGCCGTGACTCTTGCGTTTGTGCCTGGAGCCTCTGGTGCTGCTGACGTGCCGGGCTCCTCCGCGCTGGGCACTCCCGTTTCACAGGGGACGAACATGCGTTCGGATCTCATGCTGATCTCGTCGCTCGATGCCAGGGCCGAGTTGCTGTCGGTCGGTGGATCCAGCGACGCCTCAGTCGAGTCCGGGCACGACCCCTCGAAGATGTTCCTCATCTCGCTCGCGGTCCCCGGTAGCGGCGAACTCGTCCAGGGCAAGAAGCGCGGTTACCTCTTCCTTCTGGCCGAGGTCGCGATGTGGAGCGGGTTCTACGTGCTGGACAAACAGGGCATTGACGAGCGGGGCGACTACGAGTCGTTCGCAGATGCCAACTGGGATCTGGAAAGCTACATCGAGTTCTACAACGAGAACTGCTCCGAATCTCCACACGACTACGCCAATGGATGCCGGCCGCTTGCTGATTTCGGATCGCAGGAGTTCTACGAGGACATAGGCAAGTACGACGTCTACTGGCCGTGGTGGGGTGGCGACGGCGTCCCGAACGAGCCGACCTCGGCGGCGCTGGAACTCCGCAACGAGTACTGGGGGATGCGGAAGGACAGCAACACGTCGCTCAGACAGGCGCGGTACTTCATGATGGCCGCGCTCCTGAATCACATCGTGAGCGCCGTAGACTCGTTCATTCTTGCCAGAGGACATGAGACTCTGAGCCACACTGCCGCCGCCGACATCGGTCTCGAATTCGGAGTGCCCGATGATGCGGCCGGTCTCAGCGTGGCCTTCGTGGCAACCTACTGATGGGGTGGCGCATGAATCGCACCGTTACAGCTCTCCTGGCCATTACGCTGCTCATATGGGTGGCGGGTTCGGCCTCAGCCATAGCTGACCTGGAACTCGTGCAAGGCGCGCGCTTGGGACTCGAGGATCTCACGCTCGTGCAAGGCTCACGCCTGGGGCTCGAGATCAACGGGCTCTCCCTGGATGGGATCCGGAGTCCGGTCGAATTAGGTCTGAGTGGAGACGGCAGGAGACTCCCCGCGTCAGAGCCCGCTCAAGGTGAGAAGAACCCGATGGTCGCTCTTCTCATGTCCATGGTTCTGCCCGGGTGGGGTGAGATGTACACGGGGAACGATGGTCGAGGAAGGGCCTTCATGGCTGCCGAGGGCGCCATCTGGGTCGGGTATGCCTCCTTCGGGATCCAGGGGAGCATGCGTGAGGAGGACTACAAGGAGTTCGCCCTCGTCTTCGCCGGTGTGTCGCAAGGCGCGACGAATGAGTACTACCAGGATATCGCCGACTACATCCGGAGCGAGGGTGAGGACAGCTTCAATGAAGCGATCAGGAGCGAGGCGCGCAGTCTCTATCCTGATGACCTGGACGCGCAGAATGCGTACTTCCAGCAGCACGGCTACTTCGGGGACACGGGTTGGTCGTGGGAGAGCAGGGCGCGATTCTCCGAGTACCTGGGTCTTCGCCACAGTGCATCGCTGTCACGCAAGAACGCGTTCCACATGCTCGGGCTCGCGGTCCTGAACCGTGCGATAAGCGGCATCGACAGCGCCTGGATGGCGCGCAGGTACAATCAGGGCCTCAAGGATGAGCCGCATGCCAGGCTCTACATCGCACCCATTATCGACGAGCGTGGATCTCCAGGCAGCCAGGTGACGCTCGAGATGTCGTTCTAGCGTCCCCCTGCGGCCCGCTTTCCCTTCTGTCCCTCCCCATGAATCCTTGAGTTCACCTGGAGTGGAGGGCTCATGCACTGTCTCAGAACATGTGTGTTCGTGCTCGGCTGCCTCCTTGCGGCTGCCGGCAGCGTGCACTCCTCCGATGTCGATGTCTTCGCGACAGTCGGCGATTCCCGCCCCATAATCGGCTTTGAGCTCATCGGCGAGGTGCCGGGAAGTGGGCAGTGGGGTCTTGATTCCCCACAGTCGCTTGCCATCGACCACCGTGGGAACATGGTGATCGCGGACTCGGGCAACAACCGTGTTCTCGTCGTCTCGGAGACGGGCGACGTTGTCATGGAGTTCGGCGGGTACGGTTGGGACGAGGGGCAGTTCGATACCCCAACGGATCTGGCTGTCTACGCCGGCTTCTACATCTACGTTCTCGATGAGGGGAACAGGCGCGTCGAACGCTTCGATGAGCGCGGCAACTACCTGGGCCGGATCGTGGACGAGGATGATACGAGCGCCCCGATCGGCATCGCGATAGGAAGCGGGGGCGAGCTCCTTGTCGTCGATGAGGACAAGCAGGCCGTCGTCATCTACTCGCAGTTCGCGGAGGCCCTCGAACCCCTCGGTGGCTTCGGCGAGGGAGCGGGTGTGCTCGTGTCGCCGTGTGGCGTCGTCATGGGACCATCAAGGCAGATTGCTGTGTCCGATCCCGGGGCCGGCGTCGTCCACGTCTTCGATGAATTCGGCTCGGAGCTCCACGAGGCCGCATTGCCGGGGGAGCGTTTCTACCCGTGTGCTGTTGCGTTTGATTCCTTCGGCAATCTCATTGCCGCGGATGCCGAGGGACACAGCATTGTCGCGTTTGGAGCAAGAGGTCGGCTGACATCAGCCGTGGCGCTTGAGGGAGACCCCCTCAGCCGGGCCATCGAGCCGGTCGGGCTGGCGTTTGACAGTAGCGGCCGCCTGCTCGTGCTCGACCGGGCCGAGGGTCGTCTGATCCTGGTCGAACTCGTCTACGGCGCCTGTGAGTGATCTATGAATAGGATCCGCTTTCTCACGCCGGCAGTGATCGCTCTGAGTCTTCTCCTCTCTGTGATGTTCGTCCAGGACGCATCAGCCGGCCGGCTATCAGTCGTGAGCGGCGAACGGGAACTCGAGTTCTCGGGAGCCGAGGGCGCTTCCGGCATCACCCTTCCGGATGCGCTTGTCTATTCCGGCAGCGATTCCCTGTCCATCGATGGCCGCGCTCTGGTGCGCGGCCTCGACTACGTAATCGATCACTCGATCGGACGGCTTGTGCTTTCTGCTGCCGTCTCCGAGAGCGCTCGAATCACTCTCACGTACCGCTACTATCCCATCCCCGCTCATGCCGTCTACAGGCGATCGGTCCTGGATCCGGAGGCGGAACTCCCGGACCTGTTCCTGCGAAGAGGAGGAGAGCCCGATTCGGGTGGTGTCTTACGAACCGGTGGGGCTCAAGCCGACAGCGGCGGGCTCGGGGCGA
>DAOVNE010000017.1 GCA_030630395.1 Candidatus Eiseniibacteriota bacterium | reverse complement strand
GCTTTCATGGCTGACTGGGAGAAGGTAAAGGAGCGCTAGGGAGGTTCCAGCTGGACTCGAGAGCGACAAGGGCGTTCATTCTCACCCTTCTGTTTCTCCTCGCAGGAGTGACGGCGGGGCTCGTCCTGTCCGTGAGGTCATTGCGGTCGAGTCTCGGCTCCGAACAGGATCTGGCGGAATCGAGACGCACCGCCATCGTAACGGCCGTCGAGCGAGTCGCGCCCGCCACAGTCTCCATTGGCGCCGTAAAGACGTACGTCGTCCAGAGCAACCCTTTTCCGGACGGCGGTCTCTTCGAGCGGTTCTTCCGAGGCTACTTTCCCGACAGGGTGTACGAGGGAAGATACGACGTCGGGTCGGGGTTTATCATCGACCCGGACGGCTATGTTCTCACGAACGACCATGTGGTGCGTGGCAGCAGCGGAGTCAAGGTTGTTCTGCGGGATGGTCGGGAGTTTGATGGAATCGTCGTTGGCGCCGATGAGCGCTACGATCTTGCCGTCATAAAGATCGAAGGCTCCGATCTTCCCGCGGCGCTCCTGGGAGACTCGGACGCCGTGCTGATCGGCGAGTGGGTGGTGGCCATCGGCAATCCCTTCGGATACATCCTGAACGACACAGAGCCGACAGTGACCGCTGGAGTGATAAGCGCCCTTCACAGAGATATCCAACCGTCGGGCGCGACCGCCGTGTACAAGGACATGATCCAAACGGACGCAGCCATCAATCGCGGCAACTCCGGTGGCCCCCTGGTGAACAGCATGGGCGAGGTCATCGGTATCAGCACGTTCACACTGTCCGCGGAAAATGGTGCGTACCTGGGGATGAGTTTCGCAATCCCGATCAACACGGCTCGCCTTCTCGTGGATGAACTCGTTCGCTACGGCAGGGTCAGGGATATCTGGATCGGAATGGGGCTTACGAACGTCACGCCGGCCATCGCGGTCGCTCTCGATCTCGCGAGCGCTGATGGAGCAATCGTGGCCACCGTGGAGCCGGAGAGCCCGGCCGATCGTGCGGGTTTGAGACCGGGGGATGTGATCATCGCCGTGAACAATGTCGCCGTGACGAACGCGGGCGATGTTTGGAGAGCGACATTCGGCGCGAAGGTCGGCGATGCAATCACTGTCACGATGATACGCGCCGGCCGGAGCCGGGAGTTCGACATCAAGCTCGAGGAGGTTCCTGGTTGAACGTGGTAGTGCCAGCACCCGTTTCGATCATCAAGGTGCTCGGTGTTGCGGACGACGAGCTTCTGCCCAGGCTGGCAGAGGCGGGACTGACTTTCACGGCCGATGAGGCGCGGCGTGTTGCGGACCTGTTGGGTCGTGATCCAACGGTCGTGGAAGCCAATATCTTCAATACGATGTGGAGTGAGCACTGTTCGTACAAGAGCAGCCGCAAAGTGCTGGGGGAGTACCTTCCCACCGAGGGAGTGGGCGTCGTGCTGGGTCCGGGTGAGGATGCCGGGATCGTTCGCCTCGCCACGGTGAATGGGAAGAGCTACTGCATCGCGATCGCCCACGAGAGTCACAACCACCCATCCCAGGTAGTTCCGAATGAGGGCGCCGCCACCGGAATCGGCGGCATCGTGAGAGACGTCTACTGCATGGGGGCGGACGTCATCGGTGTGCTGGACCCCCTGCGCTTCGGCGATCCCACGGGGAAGAACGCCGAGCGGACGAAGGAGATCGTGCACGGTGTCGTGGAAGGCATCTGGCAGTATGGCAACGCGCTCGGTGTTCCGAATCTCGGCGGTGACGTCTATTTCGATTCCTCGTTTGACGAGAACTGCCTCGTCAATGTCGTGGCGCTGGGCCTGGTCGTCGAGGACGAGATCATTCGAAGCCGCATCCCGGTGGAGGCGAGAGACACGGATTACGACGTGATACTCGTCGGGAAGCCCACGGATCCTTCGGGCTTCGGCGGGGCCACGTTCGCATCGAGAGTCCTGGATGAAGAGCGGGCACTGGACGACAAGTATGCAGTCCAGGTGCCGGATCCGTTCCTCAAGAGAATGCTGGCCGTGGCCACGAGGGACGTCTTGAAGCTCGCTCGGGACAAAGGAGTCGCGATCGGATTCAAGGATCTCGGGGCGGGGGGAATCGCGTGCGCGACATCCGAACTGGGCGCCGCCGCAGGCTTAGGCGTCAGGATCGATCTCTCCAAGGTGATCGTGGCCGAGGATGATCTCAAGCCCGAGGTCATAGCGTGTTCGGAGACGCAGGAGCGGTACAGCTTTGTCGTCCCCAGGGAACTCTCTCCCGAAGTGCTCAGGATCTACAACGAGGTGTTTGACCTTCCGGAGATCTGCCATGGATCCGGGGCCTCCGTCATCGGAGAGGTGATACAGGAGGCGAGGTTCATTCTTGAGCATGAAGGTGCAGTCGTCTGTGACGCCAGAACTGAGGAGATCACAGCGGGCATCTGCTACGTGCGCGAGTCCCGGCCACGCGAGTTCACACCGAAGGAGTGTGTTCTTCCGGACGGGCTCGATGCCCGCGGAGTGCTTCTCAAGGTCCTGGGGGCGGTCAACGTTGCATCGAGAGAACATATCTACCGGCACTACGACTCCGAGGTCAAAGGATCCACTGTCGTTCGCCCCGGAGAGGCGGACGCGGGTGTGATCGCACCGATACCGGGCGTCGGTGTTGGTGTGGCCGTGGCGTGTGATGGGAATCCGTTCTACGGAGCCGTGGATTCATACCAGGCCGGTGCGGTGGCCGTCGCCGAGTCGGTGAGGAATGTTGCCGCGGTGGGCGCTCACCCGATAGCTCTGACCGACTGTCTGAACTTCGGTAATCCGGAGGTACCAGAGGTCGTCCACGATTTCGTCGAGGCCGTGCGCGGGATAGGAGACGCGGCCAGAGGCATAGGGCTCAAGGACAGTGGCGAGCCGATTCCCGTGGTCCCGGGGAATGTCAGTTTCTACAACCAGTCCTCGGGGGGAAGCGCCGTGCTGCCGTCTCCCATCGTCTGTTGCGTAGGCCGGTTGGTCGATGTGTCACGCCATCTGACAATGGGGCTCAAGGCGGGTGGCAACTCCATCTACCTTCTGGGCAGGCGGACCGCGAAGCTTGGAGCGTCAGCCCTTCTGCGGACAGTCGGCGGCGACCAGGTCGCGCCCGTGCCGGAGGTCGATTTCGACGATGAGAGGCGCATGATGGTGGCAGTGACAGACATCGCAGAGAGCGGTCTGGCCGCGTCATGCCACGACATCTCAGACGGCGGGGTCGCTGTGGCCCTGGCTGAGATGGTCCTGTCATCGCCCGAGGATGATCCTGTCGGCGCCCGCGTATCCGTACAGAGACTGAGTGCCGCTGAGACGGGAGCCTCAGGCGCTGCGTCAGGAACCACGCACGATCTTGAACTCTTGTTCTCCGAGGCTGGAGGGTATCTGCTTGAGGTCGCGATTGGTCACGAGGAGCGTCTGCTGAACATCCTGGAAGACCGCGGTGTCTGGTACAGCCGGATCGGCACGACCGTGGCAGGCGGTGGGCTATCGTTCACGGAAACCGCAGATCGCGACTTCTCACTGAGTGCGAAGGAACTTGCCCGCCCGTGGACCGACGGGGCAACTGAGGTGATGCGATGATGGAATCGAGGGCGAGAATCGCAGTCATCCGCTTCCCCGGAGTCAACTGCGAGGACGAAACCAAAAGGGCCGTGGAGAGTCAGGGGATGGACTGTGACATCCTGATGTGGAACGGACCGCGCGAACGTCTGGCGGAGTACGATGGGTACATACTGCCGGGCGGATTCACATATCAGGATCGCGTCCGGGCCGGAGCGATCGCCGCGAAGGATGGGATCGTGGACCTTCTCTTCGATGAGGCAGAGGCCGGGAAGCCCATTATCGGGATCTGCAATGGTGCGCAGATTCTCCTCGAGTCGGGGATGGT
Source organism: Candidatus Eiseniibacteriota bacterium (assembly GCA_030630395.1). GTDB lineage: Bacteria > Joyebacterota > Joyebacteria > Joyebacterales > Joyebacteraceae > Joyebacterum. The sequence continues at coordinate 8,729 of DAOVNE010000017.1, read as the reverse complement.
GCCCGGGATAACGCCGGGAAAGGTCGAGATGGGGCTCGCGCGGAACATCATGCCCGACAGAGATGGCTACTACACCCGGTGGACCCACCTCAGAATCGAGTCGGACACGTCGTGCGTGACGTGCGTGATGACGAACCACGACGTTACGTCCATCCCGACGGCGCATGCGGAGGGAAGGTTTGTGACGATTGACGAAGGACTGATCGACCGGCTGTTTGAGAACGGCCAGGTCGTGATGACGTACTCAGGGGTGAAGGGGGAGGCCGAGCCCGCATTTCCATTGAACCCCAACGGGTCGACGCGCGGAATCGCAGCCGTATCGAACCCATCCGGGAACGTTGTTGCGATGATGCCGCACCCCGAGCGGGCCGCGTGGCTGTCTCAGGTTCCGGAGTCTCTGTCTGGGCGCTGGGGCGCCGAGAGGCGCGGCGCCGCCGGCAGTCGCCGTGTTCTGACCGAGCCTGGGCCCGGAGGAGAGATCTTCAAGTCACTGGGTGCGTTCATAACCGAGCGATTGCGCGGGAGGGGCGGGGAAGCATGATAGAGCGAGTCGTTCTTACGGTCGCCCTCAAGGTGACGGACAATGAGGCCCTCTCGGCGCTCGAGGCGCTTCAGACGAAGATGGGCATGGCTGATTCCATCGTCGACCTGGCTCGCGAGGTGCAATGGGAACTGGATGTAGAGGCGGACTCACCGGAGTCCGCACTGCGTGTCATTGCTAGAATCGTCGAGCGCACGAACGTGTTCCTGAATCCCAACAAGCACCGAAGCACCATGGCAAGCGTGCCTCATGGTTACGACGGGCTGGATGACGATGAGGTTGCCATCCTGGTGACCGACCGCGATGGCGCCGAATCCATGGCTGCTGTTGCTGCCGCCTCACGAATAGGCATCACGGGACTTAAGAAGGCGAGTCGACGGATCCGGTGGCGTGTGCGCCTTGCTGAGGCGCCGTCACCCGGAGATCCGGGGCTTCTTCCGCTCATCAAGAGAATCGGTGTAGCATCGGACCGTGGAACGGGCCTGCTTTCGAATCCTCACTCTCAGACCGCGTTCGTGGCGTTCCCCTGGGGCGACGAAAAGCCCTTGGACGCCTGATGGCAGCGTGGTATCTTCACAAGGCTGTAGTAATCTCAAGAACCACATCTAACCCATGAGTCAAGGAGGTTAGGAGTGCCGAGAATAGAGTTCGACGTCGACCGGTGCAAGGGTTGCGGTTTCTGCATCGAGGCCTGCCCCCAGAAGATCCTCAGATTCAGGGAGGGCTTCAACAGGATGGGGGTCCACGCTGCTGAGATCTTCGAGCCCGACAAGTGCACCGGGTGCACCTTCTGCGCGATCATGTGTCCGGATCTTGTCATCGAGGTTTTCAAGTAGATGGTCTCCTGGGGGAATCGTTTCCCCAAGGGAGACCTCGCGTTCGGGAGGGGCTTGGCATGAGTGGAAAGGTACTGATGAAGGGCAACGAGGCCATTGGTGAGGCCGCCGTTCAGGCGGGCTGCCAGTGTTACTTCGGTTACCCCATCACGCCGCAGAACGAACTCACGGCCTACATGTCGAAGCGAATGCTCGAAGAGGGCAGGGTCTTCATTCAGAGCGAGAGTGAGATCGCGGCTATCAATATGTGTTTCGGCGCCGCTGCCGTCGGCGTTCGAACGATGACATCATCGTCAGGACCGGGCATCAGTCTCAAGCAGGAGGGCATCTCGTACACCGCCGGCGCCGAGCTACCGCTCTTCTTCGTGAACGTGATGAGGGGTGGCCCGGGTCTCGGCAACATTGCACCGTCGCAGGCCGACTACTTCCAATGCACGAAGGGCGGCGGACACGGTGACTACAGGGTTCTGGTCTATGCTCCGAGCGACGTGCAGGAGCAGTACGACTACACGATGCTGGGCTTCGACATGGCCGACAGGTATCGCATTCCGGTGCTCTTGGCGACGGACGGTATCCTCGGGCAGATGATGGAGCCGCTGGTTCTCAACGAATACAAGGATCCCGGCGACCTCCCGTCAAAGGCGGCATGGAGGCTGGGCGATCCCGCCACCAAGGAGCCGCTCTGGACGACGTCGGTCTATCTCGGGGACGGGGAACTCGAGGAGCACAATCTCAAGCTCCAGAGGAAGTACGACGAGATAGTGGAGAAAGAGGTGCGGTTCGAGGAGACCTCCGTGGACGATGCCGACATCGTCATGGTCGCATACGGAACCTCAGCGAGAGTCGCGAAGTCAGCTATGGAGATGGCCCGAGCAGAGGGCATCAAGGTCGGGCTTCACCGTCCGATCACGCTCTGGCCGTTCCCCGAGAAGCGCCTGGGCGAGATCGCAGGCTCGGTCGACAACATGCTCGCGGTCGAGATGAGCCTCGGACAGATGTGGGAGGACGTCCGATTGGCGAGCTGCGGCGCGTGCCGCGTTCACCTTCACGGCAGAACGGCAGGCGGCATCCCGGAAGAGGCCGCGATTGTCGATCAGATCAAGAAGATCATGAGCTCGAAGGGTGACGAGATCATCAGGAACTTCTAGGAGGAACGTCTGTGGAACGCATATTCACTATGCCGGAGGCGATGAAGCCCGAACAGACGCTCTATTGTCCGGGTTGCGGGCACGGCATCATACACCGGTTGGTAGCCGAACTCGTTGACGAGTTCGGTATCAGGGAACGCACCATTGGGATCGCACCGGTGGGATGCTCGGTCTTCGCCGACAAGTACTGGAATTTCGATGTCATTTCGGCTGCACATGGTCGCGCTCCTGCGGTGGCCACTGGGATGAAGCGGGGAAGGCCCGACAGTTTCGTAATCTGCTATCAGGGCGACGGCGACCTCGCGGCGATCGGAACCGCTGAGACCATTCACGCGGCGAATCGCGGCGAGCAGTTCGTGACCGTGTTCGTGAACAACGCAATCTATGGCATGACGGGTGGCCAGATGGCGCCGACAACGCTCATCGGGCAGAGATCGATGACGTGCCAGCTCGGACGGGACGCGGAGATCATGGGATATCCGATTCGTGTCTGCGAGCTCCTGAAGGATCTGCCGGGCGTCGCCTTCATGGCTCGCGGCTCCGTCGATTCACCGAAGAACGTCCTGAAGACCAAGAAGTACCTCAAGAAGGCCTTCAGCAACGTGATCGAAGGCAAGGGCTACAGCTTCGTCGAGATAGTGTCGACCTGCCCGACCAACTGGGGCATGACGCCGGTTAAGGCGCTCGAGTGGCTTCGTGAGAGCATGCTTGAGCACTACGAACTCGGCGTGTTCCGTGACCGCGACGCTGAGAAGTAGGACCGCGGACCGACGGATCGCGGGTCCGAGTGGACCCGCCGCCGGCGACTCGCTCTCGCAAGTATCTGAAGCGGCGGCCATGGCCGACAGGGGAGACTTCGAATGATAAGCAAGATAAGATGTGCCGGCTTCGGTGGTCAGGGTGTCGTCCTCATGGGGAAGCTCCTGGCGCAGGCCGGCATGATGGAGGACAAGCACACTACGTTCTTTCCGCAGTACGGGGCGGCCATGCGTGGAGGAACGGCCAACTGCTCGGTGGTGGTGTCGGATGACGCAATAGCTTCGCCGATGGCACAGGAACCGGATGTTGTTCTCATCATGAACGGTCCTTCGCTGGACAAGTTCGAGTCGACCGTCCGCCCCGGTGGTTGGATCTTCTACAACACATCACTGATCGACCGCGAGGTCGAGCGCGACGATGTGGAGATCTTCAAGGTCGCGGCGAACGACGTGGCCGATGAAGTCGGAAGCACTCGTTCCGCCAACATGGTGATGCTGGGGGCCTTTGCCGCCAAGCTCGGAACCGTCAGCGTCGAGGCGCTTCTCGATTCGCTCGACGTGATGCTCGAGGGCAAGGGTGACAAGATCATGAATCTGAACAGGGAGGCGATGAAGCGCGGCGCCGCTCTTGCCGAGTAGCAGCGCGCGTTCAATGCGGATTCGATTCTCCCGGTTTCCCGGCAGCGCCTCCTCGGCGCGCCAGGTAGGTTCTGACGCATGAGCGAATTCTACGAGAGGCTCGAGCGCGAGGTCCTGCCGCTGGTCATGAGGCCCAGTCGTTACATCGGGTCCGAGAGGAATGTCCCCAGGCGTGAGACCGGGGATGTTGATCTCGAATTCCTGTTCGCATTCCCTGATGTGTACGAGATCGGGATGTCGCACCTTGGGATCAAGGTGCTCTACGACATTCTCAATCGAAGGCCTGACACCGCGGCTGAACGTGCTTTCGCAGCTTGGACTGACATGGAGAAGCTGATGCGGGCCGCAGATGTCCCGCTCTACTCCATGGAGAGCCACAGGCCGGCGCGCGACTTCGACGTCATCGGCTTCACCCTTCAGTACGAACTTCACTACACAACGATTCTCGCGATGATCGATCTCGCCGGAATCCCCGTGCGGTCGGCTGACCGCGTCGAGGGTGATCCCCTCATTCTGGCCGGTGGTCCGTGCGCATTCAATCCTGAGCCTATGGCTGCGTTTCTGGATCTCGTGGTCGTCGGTGACGGCGAGAGCGCGGTTCTGGATCTGGCCGATTGTCTCATCTCATGTCGCAAGGACGGGCTGTCGAGAGACGAGACGCTCGTGCGGACTGCGGGGATCCCCGGGATATACGTTCCCTCACTCTACGAGGCCTCCTACGAGAACGACCGCTACGTGGCGACGCGGCCCGTGAACCCCAAGGCTCCCGAGCATGTTGCGAGGCGGGTGGAGATATCTCTCGACGGAATGGGCCACCCGGTCTGTCCCGTGGTGCCCATCACGGAGATCGCCCACGACCGTCTGACACTCGAGATCATGCGCGGCTGCACGCGGGGCTGTCGCTTCTGCCAAGCGGGCATGGTGACCCGTCCCGTCCGGGAACGCCCGGTGAACGATCTCGTCTCGCTCGCCGTGGACGGCCTGGCGGCGACTGGCTACGATGAAGTGTCACTCATGTCCCTCTCCACGTCGGACTATTCGGGGCTCGGCGAGCTTGTTGCGACACTCAATGAGAAGCTCTTCGATCGCCGCGTCAGCATCGCTCTTCCCTCATTGAGAGCGGACAGCTTCGGGATCGACATAGCCTCAGGAATCGGGAAGGTGCGCCGCTCCGGCCTTACGTTCGCTCCGGAGGCGGGTAGCGAACGACTGCGGGACGTCATCAACAAGAATGAGACCGAGGAGAACATCCTGAAGACGGTGGATGTCGCCTTCTCCTCGGGATGGAATCGCATCAAGCTCTACTTCATGATCGGGCTTCCGACTGAGACCATGGACGACGTCCGTGCCATAGCCTCACTCGTGCGACGCGTCCGCTCTGTGGCCAGAGCCGCCAGCAAGGGAGCGAAGCTCAACGTGTCGATCTCCCCATTTGTCCCCAAGGTGGGGACACCGTTTCAGTGGGAATCCCAAGATAGCCGGGCCGAGATCCTCGAGAAGGAGGAGCTTCTTCGGCAGCTTCTCAAGATCAAGGGCGTGAAGTACTCCCTGAGGGACCCGGATATCTCCGTTCTGGAGGGAGTCTTCGCCCGTGGGGACAGGCGACTGGGGCACGTCATCGAGGCCGCATTCAGGCTGGGAGCGCGGCTTGAGGGCTGGACGGAGCGATTCGACAACAGCATCTGGGAGCGTGCGTTCGAAGAGACGGGAATCGATCCACACTCGTATACAGATTCTATCGAGGAAGATGCGCCCCTCTACTGGGATCACATCTCGAACGGTCCATCGAAGGCGTTTCTCCAGTCGGAGCGGAGGAAGGCGCTGGACGCGATCACCACGCCCGACTGTCGGGAATCAGGGTGCTTCAATTGCGGCGCCTGTGATGAGGAAGGACGTTCATCGCGGGAAATGCCCGCGAGGCCACAGCCCGCCAGATCGGAACCTGCTGAAGAGAAGCACAGTGTCGCGTCCTTCGGCAGGCGGACGAGGAAAGAGCGGGGGACGAGCGGAAGCGGAGAGAGATGGCGCATCCGTTATGCGAAGGAGCGCGAACTCAGGTTCATCTCGCATCTTGACATCGTCCGGGCCGTGACACGTGCCGTGACCGCCTCAGGACTCGCGGTTGCTTTCTCCCGTGGATTCAACCCGCATCCGAAGATCTCGTTCGGACCGTCGCTTCCTGTGGGCACAACGGGCGAGGCCGAGGTTTTCGATATCGAGCTTGTACGCCTGACCACCTCACAGGAGATACGTGAGCAGCTCTCGCCGGGGCTCCCGGCGGGGCTTCGCATCGTTTCCATCTCGCCGCTTCAGTCGCGAGCCTCTGCATCGTCGGACGCTGCGGCCGCGCGCTACACAATGAGCGATGTCGTATGTCTGGAAGGTCTCGATATATCGGAGATTGAAGCCCGGATCGCTGAGCTTCGTCGAACGAAAGAGGTTGAGGTCGACCGGCGTGGCAAGAAGAAGCTTGTCACACCGAGTGACCAGATCATGGAGTTGCGTGTCATCGAGGAGGACCCACTGGTTCTGGGCCTCGTGCTCGCCATGGGACGAAAGGGCGCGATGCAGCCTGCAGATGTGCTCTTCCTCCTGTGTGATGGAGGGGATAGGGTGGCGCTGGCCTGCATACACAGGACGGAACTCCTGAGGAGCCGCATTGTGAACGGCTCCGGTCTTGAGAGTCTCTGAGTTCGCGCGCTTGAAGGCCGGGGCTTGAATGACTATAATGAAAGTGGTAGCAGAGAGGTAAACTGCTCATAGACGCTGATATCCGAAAGCTCGGCTGACCAACTAGAGGCCGAGACGAAGCACCAATGACAGGAGACATGTGCACAAGGAAATCGTAGTTAACGACACGCCTGCCGAGACCAGGATAGCGATCCTGGAGGATCACAAGCTTGTCGAAGTGATGGCGGAGGCCGGAGAGGGCGGGCGGATCGTGGGCGACATCTATAAGGGTCGCGTGGGCGCCGTTCTCCCCGGGATGCAGGCGGCATTCATCGACATCGGGATGGAGAAGAGCGCATTTCTGCACGTCTCGGACATGCGAGACATGGTTGGGTCGCTCGTGGGCGCCGATGGGCTTGAGGTGGAGGACGGGAAGCGTCCGGATGCGCCAAGCGCGCCGATTCAGGACCTTCTGAAGAAGGGCCAGGAGATTGTCGTTCAGGTTACCAAGGAGCCGATCAGCACCAAGGGGCCACGGGTTACGTCGCAGATATCGATCCCCGGGAGATTCATGGTGCTCGTGCCCTATTCGGGAACCGTCGGTGTCTCGAGGAAGATCGAGTCCACCGAGGAGCGGGATCGCCTGAAGGAGATCGCACGCGAGGTTCGCCCGCCGTGGGGGGGCTTCATCGTTCGTACCGTCGCCGAGGGGGCCAGCAAGCGCCAGATAAAGCGAGACGCCAAGTATCTCACAAAGCTGTGGCGGCGCGTTCACGCGGATGCTGAGAAGGCCGTGGCGCCGTCGCTCGTCCACAGAGAGATGGGTCTCACTGCCGGTCTCGTTCGGGACATATTCTCATCAGATGTCGATCGACTGATAATCGACTCGAGGAAGGGCTACAAGGAGATCGCAGCCTACATCAGGATGGTTGCTCCGGAACTCAAGTCCCGGCTGGAACTCCACAAGGACAGCGCGCCCATCTTCGACGCTCTCGGCATCGAGGTGGAGATCGAGAAGACCTTCCGCCGCAAGGTCTACTTCAAGAAGGGCGGCTACATAGTCATCGACCATACGGAAGCCCTCATCTCGGTCGATGTCAACACCGGACGCTATACAGGGAAGAAGAACCAGGAGGAGACCATCCTCCGGACGAACCTGGAGGCGGCGCGGGAGATCGGCAGGCAGCTCAGGCTCAGGGACATCGGCGGGATAGTCGTCATCGACTTCATCGACATGCAGGCAGAGTCCAACCGGAACAAGGTTGTTCAGGAGCTGAAGAGGATCCTGTCCAGAGACCGTGCCCGGAGCAAGGTCTTCCCGATAGGGGAGCTCGGCCTTGTGCGTATGACGAGACAGCGAGTGCGCCCGACCCTCCTGCATCTCTACAGTGATCCCTGCCCTTGCTGTGACGGCACGGGGAAGGTCCCGTCGCTGGATGCGACCTTGCTGGCTATCGAGAGAGCGGTCCGGAGGATCGTGACGACGAGAAGAGACAGGAAGCTTGATCTGGAGGTCTCTCCAGAGATCGCAGTCCACATTCTCACCGAGCAGGATAGTCGCCTCCGCCAGCTGGAGCGCGAGACGGGGCACCCGATCGAGATCAGAGACAACGATAATTTCGATCGAGAGGAGTTCAGAATTCTCTCCACGAGAACCGGGAAGGAACTCGTCTCCGAGGTAAGGAACGACTAGCCAGAGGTCAATGCCGTGGAGCGTGAACAGCTGCTCGAGGCGATTCACAATAGCCTCAAGGACCCCGTTCTCTTTGCGCGGCTGGATCATGTGATTACGTACATGAACGACGCGGCCGCCGATCACTACTCCAGGGGGCGGGCGCTTCTGGGACAGTCGCTTCTTGACTGTCACAACGAGCAATCATGCAGGGTGATAGCCGAAGTTCTCACGCGTTTCGCGGATGGTGAGGACGAGTGCCTGATCTCTGAGAACGAGGAGAGGCGGATTCATATGCGGGCTGTGAGAGACGCAGGCGGCCGTCTCCTTGGGTATTACGAACGCTATGAAACTCGGACGGAGCAAAGAGACGACCGATGAGAAGGACTCGGCTAGTCTGCACTATCGGACCGGCGAGCGATTCGCGAGAGGGCATCGAGAGGCTGATCGATGCAGGTATGGACG